>JBDTXL010000527.1:0-2261 GCA_040006195.1 Gemmatimonadota bacterium
GGAAAGGAGGAGACGATCAAGCTTCGCGAGAGCTGGGAAGCCGAAGCCCAGAAGCGGCGCGACGAGATCGAGCGCGGCGAACGCCGTGTCCAGGAACGAGACACCAATCTTGACCGCAAGATCGACATCCTCGACCAGCGCGAGAAGGAAGTCGGCCGGCGCGTGACCGACATCGCGCGGCGCGAGGGCGCTGTCGTCGATCGCGAGAGCGAGCTCGAGAAGCTGAGCGCCGAGGGGCGCCGGCGGCTGGAACAGCTTGCCGGGATGTCGGCCCACGACGCCAAGGCCGAGATGATCAGCCGTCTCGCCGAAGAGGCCCACGCCGATGCGGCGAATCAGCTGCGCGAGATCCGCGAGAGCGCCAAGCGAAACGCCGATCGCGAGGCGAAGAAGATCGTCGCCCTCGCCGTCCAGCGGATCGCGTCCGAGCACACGTCGGAGATCAGCGTCTCGTCCGTCTCGCTCCCGAACGACGAGATGAAGGGGCGCATCATCGGGCGTGAAGGTCGAAACATTCGCGCCTTCGAGCTCGCGACGGGCGTCGACGTCATCATCGACGATACTCCCGACACGGTCGTCGTCTCGTGTTTCGATCCCGTGCGGCGCGAAGTCGCGCGCGTCGCCCTCTCGAAGCTCGTCGCCGACGGTCGCATCCATCCGGGGCGCATCGAGGAAGTGGTCGAGAAGTCGAAGAAGGAAGTCGACGCCGCCATCCAGGACATGGGAGAGCAGGCCGCTTACGAGGTTGGCGCGCACGGGCTCAACGTCGAGCTCATTCGTCTCATCGGACGCATGCAGTATCGCACGAGCTATGGCCAGAACATCCTTCAGCACTCGAAGGAGGTCGCGCACCTCGCCGGGATCATGGCGGCGGAGCTCGGCCTCGACGTCGTGATGGCGAAGCGCGGCGCACTGCTCCACGATATCGGCAAGGTGCTCACGCACGAGCACGAGGGTACGCACGTCCAGCTCGGGGTGGAGGTCGCCACGCGCTACGGCGAGCATCCCCTCATCATCAACTGCATCGCCGCGCACCACGACGACGTACCGCACGAGAGCGAGGTATCGGTGCTGGTGCAGGCCGCCGACGCGATCTCCGGCTCTCGCCCGGGCGCGCGTCGCGAAGCGTTCGAGACGTACGTGAAGCGGCTGGAGGGGCTCGAGCGGATCGCGGCGAGCTACACGGGTGTGGACAAGGTGTTCGCCATTCAGGCGGGGAGAGAGATCAGGGTGATCGTGAATCCGGATGACGTGGACGACTTCCGCATGGCGGCGCTCTCCGAGGAGATCGCGCGCCGCATCGAAACCGAGCTCCAGTACCCGGGGCAGATCAAGATCGTGGTCATTCGCGAGCAGCGGGCGGTGGACTTTGCCCGCTGAGCTCATCGACGGAAACGCGATCGCGAAGAGCATTCGCGAGGAAGCAACGCTCGAGGTCGCGAAGCTCGTGGCGCGCGGCATCAAGCCCGGGCTCGCCGTGGTGCTCGTGGGCGAGGATCCCGCGAGCGAGGTCTACGTGCGCAACAAGGGACGCGCGTGCGATGAAGCTGGAATGCACAGTGTCACGATCAACATGCCGGCCACGACGACGCAGGAGGAGCTGCTGGCGCAGGTGAAGCACCTCAACGAAGACCCGGCGATTCACGGCATCCTCGTGCAGATGCCGCTCCCCAAACATCTCGACGCCGACATCGTCATCCGCACGATCGTCCCCGCAAAGGATGTCGATGGCTTTCATCCGATGAACGTCGGGAAGAATCTCATCGGCGATACTGACGGCTTCGTGCCCTGCACCCCAGCCGGCGTGCAGGAGATGCTCGCGCGCTCCGGCACCGTCACGAAAGGGAAGGAGTGCGTGATCGTCGGGCGCAGCAACATCGTCGGCAAGCCGATGATGGCGCTCATGGTGCAGAGCGGCCCGAATGCGAATGCAACGGTCACGGTGTGCCACAGCGCGACGCAGAATCTGAAGGAGCACACGCTGCGCGCCGACATCCTGATCGTCGCGGCGGGGAAGCCGAAGATGGTCACCGGCGACATGGTGAAGGAGGGCGCAGTGGTGATCGACGTCGGCATCAATCGCATCGCGGACGCGACCACGAAGAGCGGCTTCCGTCTCGTCGGCGACGTGGACTTCGCGAGCGCGCGTGAGCGGGCGTCGAAGATCACGCCGGTACCCGGAGGCGTCGGCCCGATGACGATCGCCATGCTGCTCAAGAACACGATCCGCGCGGCCGAGCAGAGCGCAGCGAAGCAGGGCG
>JBDTXL010000528.1:0-2244 GCA_040006195.1 Gemmatimonadota bacterium
TCACGCGCGAGCAGGTCACGTACTTCGCGGCGAAGCGACCGGAGGACTTCGCGCCGGACAGATTTCCGGTGTGGATCTGGATGGACGATCCGTGCTTCTACGGATTCCCGACGTTCGGTGAGAAGGGGCCGAAGGCGGCGCAGGATGCGGGCGGCAAGCCGACGACGGCGGACACGCGCGACTTCGAGCCCGAGCCGGAGAATCTTCGCGGCGTCGAGGACTTTCTCTCGCGCTACATCCCTGGCGCGCTGGGGCCGATCATCTACACCAAGACCTGCCTCTACACGCTGACGCCGGACCGCGACTTCGTGATCGACACGGTGCCGGGGCACGACAACGTCGTCGTCGCGATCGGCGCGGGGCACGCGTTCAAGTTCGCGTCGCAGATCGGACGGCTGCTCTCCGAGCTCGCACTCACGGGCAAGTCGACGATCGATCTCGAGCCGTTCGCGCTCGATCGCCCGATTCTCAAGATGAAGAATCCCCCGAAGAACTACATGCAGTGACGGGAGCGGAAGCGGGCGCGGCGAAGGAAGGCGCGATCGCACATCTCAAGCGCGCGATGGGCTTCCGCGACCTCGTACTTTTCTATCTCGTCACTGGTTTCAGCATCCGCTTCATCTCGTCGGCCGCGGCGGCGGGGCCGAGCTCCGTCGTCATCTGGATCATCGGTGCGCTGGCGTTCTACGTGCCGCTGATGTTCACCGTGCTCGAGCTGTCGTCGCGCCATCCGGATGAGGGCGGTCTGTACGCGTGGACGCGGCGCGCATTCGGCGAATTCCCGGGTTATCTCTCGGGCTATCTGTACTGGTGCTCGAATCTGCCGTACTTCCCGAGCCTCTTCTACTTCACGGCCGCGAACGCGCTCTACATCTTCGGCCACCACTTCGAGCACCTGCAGCACAGTCAGTCGTACTTCATCATCTTCTCGATGATTGCGCTCGCAATCGCGAGCGGCTTGAACGTCGTCGGTCTCAACATCGGGAAGTGGCTGCACAACCTCGGCGCAATCGGACTCTGGGTTCCGGGAATCGTTCTCGTCGGCATGGGCATCGCCTCGGCAATGCTCTACGGATCGGCGACGTCATTCACCGCGCACTCCTTCATTCCGAGCACCCATCTCAAGGACATCATCTTCTGGTCGACGGTCGCCTTCTCGCTGAGCGGACTCGAAAGCGCATCGATGCTCGGCGATGAGATCGAGAATGCGCGTCGAAATATTCCGCGCGCGCTACTCATCTCGGGCGTGCTCGTCACGATTCTCTACGTCGCGGCCACGGTCGCGCTGCTGCTCGCGATGCCTGCATCCGAAATCCAGACGATGCAGGGAATCATGCGCGCGATAACTCTCGTAGCCACGAAGCTGGGGATCCCGTGGATCGGCGCGGGGGTCGCGCTGTTGATCACCGTCGGCTGTATCGGGCAGGGAGGCGCGTGGTTCGCTGCCGCGGGCAGACTTCCATTCGTGATCGGGATTGACAAGCGCCTGCCCCCCGCCTTTGCGAAGATCCATCCGAAGTGGGGGTCGCCGTACGTCGCGCTGCTCGTGCAGGCGGCGATCGCGGCCGTCTTCGTCTTCGCCGGCCAGGCGGGAACATCGGTGGAGGGGGCCTACAACGTACTCGTCAGCATGGCGGTGATCGCGTTCTTCATCCCATACCTGTTCATGTTCGCTGCACTGATCAAGCTGCAGCGCGAGCCTGCGGGACCAGAGGTGATGCGCGTGCCGGGAGGAAAGCCCGTAGCGATCGCCCTCGCCGTAGTCGGATTCACGACCACCGCGATAGCGATCGGACTTGCCATGCTCCCCGCGGAGGACGAGCCGAACAAGCCACTCGCCGTGATCAAGATCGTCGGGCTGTCCGCGGCGACGATCGTTCTTGGCATTGGGCTCTACGTGATTGGAGGTCGCAAGTAGAACGCAACGGGCCTTGTCGCAACGAGTGTCTGAGTGTGCTCAGTCGATGTCTCCGCCGCCTTCGCCCTCGCGGCCGAGCGCGTTGAGCACCTCACGGTCGAACATCACGGAGAGGCTTTCGCGGCTCGAATATGGGCCGGGGCGATAGCCACGGGACTGGATTCCCTGCTGGCTGATCTCGCAGACGTGCCAGTCCTGGCGATTGGTGAGATCCCAGAAGGCGATTCCATCCTCGACGTCCCACGTCTCATCGCGAACGCTGTCCGGATGAAAGAGCCACTCGCAGGTGATGAGCGAGCGATCCGGCGCGACGGGTGTGATGTAGT
>JBDTXL010000529.1:0-3021 GCA_040006195.1 Gemmatimonadota bacterium
CGTCGACGCCGAGCGCGTACAGCGTCGTGAGCGCGGAGTCGATCGTCTGGCGCGCAAGCCGGCGCGCGCGCACGAGATCGGGCATGCCGATCGCCACCTCTTCATCGTCGCTCCCGGCCACCCGCTCAGACATGCGGCAGCACCGCAACGCGCACACCGCGCCCCATGATCGCGCGCTCCTGCAGATGCGACTCGAGCAGAGTCGAGAGCCTTGGGAGCTCCGATTCGGGGTCCGCGAAATCGCTCGGTGCGACCCGCACATCGACGACGTCGACCTGGCGTACACCGTGCGGTCCGAGCTCGGACGCCGTTTTCACATCAACACTCTTGATGCGCGGCTCGAACGCGCGTGCCGTGATCTCGACGTCATCGATCGTTACGACGCGATCGCGCGTGCGCAGCAACTCCGCGAAGCGGATTCGTGCGTCGGCGTATGGCGGAGGCGCGCTCCCGCCGCGGGACACCGCGAGATTGACCACGCGCGCGGCGACGTTCGACAGCGGCGACGCGATGCGCTTCACCGATCCCACTTCCATTCCGTTCGCGCGGGCACCATCGCAAAAGAGAAAGCGCGCCATCGCATATCCATCGTACCGCCCCGTCGGCTGGCGATGCGGACGGCACTCGAGCTGTCCGCTGCGGAAGCGATAGCGGCCCGCTTCGGCCGGCGCGGCGATCGACGAGTCGTTGACGTACGCATCTCCCTTCTCACCGCTCACGCTGAGGAGACCGAGAAGATACTGATCGGTGCGCCCCTCCGGGCGAAGAGTGACCGCGTTCCCCATCCGGTCGAATTGAATGCGCTCATTATAGATTTCGATGTTGCTCGCGGTCACGGCGTGCAGCGCCAGACGCTGCAGCTCGTCGGCAACGCGCGTGACCGCCGCGGGCAGGGGCACCTGCACCCAGATGAGCGGCCGGTCGAGCGCATTCTGCTGTTTCTCGGGGAGCAGCACGGCTAGTGCATCGGCGAAGCGGACCGGCGGCGACGAGCGCATGCGTCGCTCGGCCGGAACGTTCGGGAATACGACGCACTGCCTGCCGTAGCTGCCGGGCGAGAGCTCGAAGGCGCTCGCGACATCTGCCGCGTCGTCGGACGCGGCGCCGGTGCTCACGATCTCGTCCTCTTCGACGCGCGACGAGTCGTTCCACACGAGCGTGGTGACGCCGCCGCGCCCGCGCCGGGCGCGCAGCGTGCCAATCTCGGAGACGGAGCCATCGGCAGAGAGAATCTGCCACGGGCTCCGCGACACCGCCTCGACGAGCGGACTATCGATGCTCGTGACATCGAGAAAAATGCCGAGGCCGCTGAGATGCGAGGCATCGCCGTCGAAGGCGAACAGCAGAGTGGGCGGTGCGTTTCGCAGCGCGAGCGGCGTGCTGCCCGGGAGAATGGGCGCCGTCCCGATGCGTGCGCCGGCGACGGAGTGCAGCTTCCCATTTTCATAGACGCCGGCGAACGCCAGCGTTGTCGAAGAGATCTCGATCGATTCGTCGATCGTGAAGCGCAGTTGCTCGCCACCCGAGGAGCTGCCGATGATCTCCGTGTCGAGCGCGAGTCGCTCGCGCTGGTCGATGCCGCTGAACGACACGACGGTTTGCGCGGGATGCGCGAGGCGCGACGGGAGCGCGAGTCCGTTCAGCAGATCGTCGAGAACGGCCACGGGAAAGACGTATTCGGATTCCTGGTAGATGCGCTCGAGTTGCACCGCGAATGCCTGAAAGAGCGCGCCGAGCACCGGGTCGGGCTGTGGCTGCGTTCCGAAGCGCAGCGCAACCGCGGCCTCGAACTCGCGACGCATCTCGGACGCGAGATCGGCGGCGGAGCGCGCAGTGCCGCCGAGCACGCCCCGGGAGCGGGCTCCCCCACTAGCGTTCTGACCCTTCATCACGCGTCATCACCGTCGACCTTGAACGGCACGGTCGGCTTGGGATTCGCGCGGCCAGTCGCGATGCTGTCCTTCGCTTCTGGCTCCACGAAGATGCCTCCCTGGGCAGGGGGCATGACGAGGCCGGGAGGATTCAGCAGAACGAACAAGCCCTGCACGACGTTCTGCGCCTTGGCAATCGAGACCATCTGATTGCCCTGCGACACGATGGCGATCGGACTCATCTCGATCGTGCTGGAGCCACCGGCCAGGAATGCGATGCGCGTGTCCGACTGATGGACATCCTCGCCCGTGACTTCGATGAAGCGCGCGCCCTTGATCGATGTCTGATCGTCGCCCTTGATGATGCGAGTCGCATCCTTGTCGACCAGCTCTACCAGATTTTTGCACTTGAGCTGGAGACGATCCGCGGCTTCGAGAAAGAGATCGCCGCCCGATGCGATCGTGATGCGCGGTGCGCCGTCCACACCGTTGCTCAGCTGCACCAGACACGTGCCGCTCGGCGAGTGAATTTCGATCACGCCGGCATCGTCCATCACGATCGCATTCCCGCTTTTGGTGACGATTCGCTTGGGCGTGGGACCCGGGGAGATGTCTGGGCCGTTCCACACACTTCCGATGATGTACGGATGCTCAGGATCGCCTTCCTCGAACCCGACGATTACCTCGTCGCCGATCTCCGGGAGAAACGCGATGCCGCGCTGATTTCCGGCGAAGGGAGTGACGTACCGGGCGAACATGTCGATCTCGGTGCGGCCTGCCGGACTGTCCTTGAATCGGATCTTGATGCGGCCAAGTGCTGCGGGATCGAGATTGTCGACGACCTCCGCCGTCGTGAACCCGAACAGCAATTGTCGCGGCGGCTGAATCGCATTGGAAAAGTTCGTCCAGGGAGTGGCGACGAACGTGTTCGAGTATTGATTGCCATCGAACACATGCTTCACGTGCGTCAACCCAAGCGTGCCCGGTGGATCGGGAAGTTTGAAGTTGTTGCCGTCGCGAACGTCGACAGTGTCGCCGACGAGCAGCTCCACGTTCGTGGAAGTGCCCTCTATCGTCACCGCCGTCCCGCTCGCGCGCTCGGCTTCCCGCAATACGGCGTCGCGAAAGGTGGCGCGGAGGGCCGATCGCG
>JBDTXL010000530.1:0-2017 GCA_040006195.1 Gemmatimonadota bacterium
TAGGCGCGATCAACGGGAGTTTGACGGCCGTCCTGTGATGTATCACACAGTTACACCAGTGACGTGATTCGGCTGCAGCGTGATAGTGGTTCGCGGTTGTCGCTCCAGATTCACAGCAGGACAAAACAGATCGGCGCGGTACGGCACGATGAAAGTTCGGTACGAACTCCTCTCTTTCCGTAACCGGTATATGCGAAAAACTTCTGTGGGTAGCTTGCTCGTCGTCGCCGCCTCTCTCGCATTCGTCGTTGCGTGCGGTGAAACCGCCAGTCCCACGTCGCCTGCTCTCACGCTCGGTCGCAGCAAGCAGCCGAAAGCGCAATCGCAGTATAGCGCGCGGCTCGCCCTGTGTAACATTCCGCACGACGTCCAGGTCTCGAAGCGCATCGGGCCGCTGGGCGGCACACTCGACCTCGGCGACAACAATACGGTTTACTTCCCGCCGGGCGCGCTGCTCACGGATACGACGATTACCGCACTCGTACCTGCGGGCAACACAGCGCGCGTGTTCTTCACGCCAGAGGGGCTGCGCTTTCCCGTCGCCGCGATCGTCACGCTCAATGTCTCGCCCTGCATCACGCCGACGGCGCTGCTGTCGGTGGTGTATCTCCAGGCGGACACAGTATCCGAAGTCCGGCCTACGGTGAACAACCCGAACGCCAGCACCGTCTCCGCCAAGATCGAGCACTTCTCGTCGTACGCAGTGGCCTACTAACAGCGCATCTCACTCATGCACTCTTTTTCTCCTGCTGAGACTTTCAATGCGATACAAGATGTTGCTTCGTTCTTCCCTGGCGGTCGTCGCTGTCGCGGTGGCATTCGCCTGTGCCGACAACGCGACGCCTACAGCTCCGCACGTGACGTCGGCGCCGTCGCTGGCCTTCTCGAACGCCACTGATGGCAAGAAGCCGAAAGTCGCCGTTTGCAAGCTGCAGACCGAGCAATGGAAGACGACCCAGATCGGCAGCAAAGGCGGTGAGCTCAAAGTCGGGACCGTCGTACTCAATGTTCCTGCGGGCGCGCTTTCGAGCAACGTGGCGATCACGGCGCACGTGCTCCATACGACGAGCGCAAGTGTGCAGTTCCTTCCAGAGGGGCTTCACTTCGCAGTGCCTGCGACGCTCCGGCTCGAGTACACGAAATGCGAGACACCGATTTTCGGCGTCACGGTGGTCTATGTGCAGAGGGACAGTGTGACGGAAGTCGAGCCATCCAACACTCATCCGCTGCTCAAGTTCGTCACCGCGCGGATCAACCACTTCTCCTCGTACGCCGTCGCCTACTGAGCCGAGCCCGCTGGGGAGGCCTTCCAACGGCGTGAGAACAGCGCGTAGACGACCGCGCCCACGATCGCGCTGAACGCTCCGAACGCCGAGGGAATCGGCGCGGAGACCAACGCACTCAACACCGCCACCAGAGAGGCTGCTACGAAGAAGAGGGGAACCACAGGATAACCCCACGCGCGGTAGGGGCGCGGACGATCAGGCATCGTGCGGCGAAAGACGAACACGCTCGCTGCGCTCAAGCCAAAGAAGATCCAGTCGGCAAACACCTCGCCGTTGAGGAGCCAGTCGAGACGCGACTGGGCGAGCAGAAGCAGTGCCACCGACCAGAGCCCCAGCATCGCGATGCTGATATGCGGCGTGCCGAAGCGCGGGTGGATACGCGCTGCCGCCGGATAGAACAGTCCCTCACGCGACATCGCATAAAATATTCTCGGCGTCGCGAGCAGAACGACGTTCACGAGCCCGAGTATCGACACCATCGCAGCAATCGTGATCAGCGTGCCACCGAGCGAGCCCACCATGCGGATCGCGGTGTCCGCCGCGACGCTGCTGCTCGCCGCCATACCGTCGCGGCCGAGCACGTGCAGGTACGCCACGTTGACGCCGAGATAGCAGACCATGATGATCGCAATCCCCAGCGCAAGCGCACGCGGGATGAGCTTCGCCGGATTGCGTACTTCTCCGGCGACCATGTTGAGATTCTCCCATCCGCCCACCGAGAAGAGCACCGG
>JBDTXL010000531.1:0-4487 GCA_040006195.1 Gemmatimonadota bacterium
ACAACGTCAATCACTATTGGTCGTACTACTTCCGCGAGTACATGTTCAATCACTACCTCGCGTCGAAGGGCTACACCGTCATCGATATCGACTATCGCGGCTCGGCGGGCTATGGACGCGATTGGCGCACGGCGATCTACCGTCACATGGGCGGCCGCGATCTGCAGGACGAGGTCGACGGTTCGAAGTATCTGCACGAGAAGTACGGGATCGATCCCAAGCGCATTGGCATCTACGGCGGCAGCTATGGCGGCTTCATGACGCTCATGGCGCTGCTCACCGAGTCGCCACACTTCGGCGCCGGCGCTGCGGTGCGCTCGGTGACGGATTGGGCGCACTACAACCACGGCTACACATCGCGGATTCTCAACACCCCGGAAAAGGACAGCGTGGCGTATCGCCAGTCTTCACCGATTTACTTCGCGGAGGGGCTCAAGGATCCGCTGCTGATGCTGCACGGCATGGTCGATGACAACGTGCACTTCCAGGACATCGTTCGGCTCACTGAGCGCTTCATCGAGCTCGGGAAAACGAACTGGGATCTCGCGGTGTACCCGGTGGAACGCCACGACTTCGTGCGCACGGCCAGCTGGCAGGACGAGTACCGTCGGATCTACGAGCTCTTCGATCGCACGATAGCACATCCGAAGGAACCGGCGCCGCGTGGGCACTGACGCGGCGAATGAGTCTCGCTCCATTGCCGCACGACTCGCTCGTGCCGTCGTGGCCGTGCGCACGATGATCGGCGCGCCGGACTACGCGCGCTATCTCGCGCATCAGCGCACCAGGCACCCGGATGTGACACCGCTCTCGCGCGAAGCGTTCGCGCGAGAGCGGGAGCGAGCCAGGTACGAGGGAACGGGCAGCCGCTGCTGCTAGCTGCCGGGTCTCAGCGCGAGAGTTACTTCGAGATCGCGATTGCCCACGGTGACTTCCCGCCGGGGATGTGCTTCACGACCTGATTCGTGCTCGCGTCGATCACCGAGATGTCGTTCGACGGACCGTTCGCGGTGTAGACCCACTTTCCATCCGCGCTCACCGCTATTCCCCACGGGCGCTTGCCCACCTGGAACGGCGTCCCCACCGAATCGTTCTTCGTGTCGATGACGGCCGCCGTGCCGCCGCGCCCCGTCGTGATGTAGAGATGCTCGCCGTCGGGCGCCATCGCGGTACCCATCGGCTTCGCGCCCTCGCCCGGGATCGTCAAATTCTTGATCACCCTGTGCTTCTTCGCATCGACGACCGTCACCGTTCCGCCGACTTCATTGGTGATGTACGCCTTCCTGCCGTCCGGTGTGAACGCGATACCGCGCGGACGCTTCCCGGTTGGGAAGGTCGCTACGATCTTCTTCGTCGCGAGGTCGAGCACCGACACCGTACCGCTCCCCTCGTTCGTCGCGTAAAGCACCTTGTTGTCGGGATGGATCTGCACACCCTCGGGCTCCGAGCCGATCGGCACCGTGCCGATGATCTTTCGCGAGTCGACGTCGATCAGCGTCAGCGTCCCGCCATCCTCGTTGGACACGTAGATCGTCTTGCCATCGCTCGAGATCGCGAATGCCTCCGGATCGAGACCGCCGGGGAGGTTCGCCACCTTCTTCCCGGTGGAGAGATCGATCAGCGCGATCCCGTCCTTCGTGCGGTCGGCCGGCGGTAGCGTCTTCTCGTCGACGCCCGGTCCCGCCTTCGGTGATCCACTCACCGCGACGATGAGCAGTTTTCCGTCCGGACTCACGCGCAAGCCGCGCGGGCGCTGACCCGGATCGAGCGTGGCGACGACGCCGTCCGTCTTCGCGCTGATGACGGTGATGTCGTTGCCGTCCTCATTCGAAACGAACAGGTACGGGCCGCCGCTCGTGAAATCCGTCTGCGCCGGCTTCGGCGCCGCAGCTACAGTCGAATCCGCCGCCGGCGGCTTGTTCTCTCCCTTGCATCCGATCGCCACCACCGCCGCGACCGTTCCCACTATCGCTCTACGCCACATATGCGCTCTCCATTGAATGTTCGACCCACTATTTCGATGCACCATCATGATGCCGCCAATCCCATTCCCCATCGCGCCAGCGCCGTAGGTAGCGCTCCGTACTGCAACAGTTCCTCGTGAAAGGTCCCGAGTGTGAATTCCTCGGCGCGCGCCTTTCTCACATCCTCTCGTAGCGCGAGAATGTCGCGCCGCCCAACCGCGTAGCAGAGTTGGTACGTCGGATACGCGCAGTAGCGCTTCGCCTCCGCATCGGCGATGCTCGCGTCCAGCCCGAGCTCGCTCTGCAGCCGCTCGGACGCCTCCTCCATTCGCATCCCCTTCGTGTGCAGCGACACGTCGAGGATCACGCGCACGGCGCGCCACAACAAATTGTGCGCCTGGAAGAAACGCTCCTCAGCGGAGTCGAGGAAGCCCATCTCGGCCATCAGCGACTCGCAGTAGAGCGCCCACCCTTCGCGCGACGCCGGCGTCGATAGCACACGCCTCGGCACGCTCGACAGTGTGTTGCCGATCGACATCTGCAGATGATGCCCCGGAATTCCTTCATGCAGCGCCGTGCTCGGAAGCTCGGCCCGGCACTGGGATCGCCACGACTGCCCCTCGTCCGGCAGCGTCACGAGAAAGAGTCCGCGCTGCACCGGATCGAATGCGCCCGGCCCCTGATACGCCGCGAGCGGAATCAGCGGCCGGAGAAAGTCCGGAGTCGGCACGACTTCAAGCACCGCATCCGTCGCTGGCATGAGCTGTCGCGAGATCGTGAAGTGCCGCGCTGCGTCCATCGCCTCCCGATACTCATCGAGCACGCTCTCGGGGCTCGGAACGTCGCTCCTGAGCCGCTCGGCGATCTCCTGCCAGCACGCGCCAGGATCGATCTCTGCCGCGATCTCCTCGAGCTCCGCGATCGCACTCGCGCGCAGATGCTCGCCGAAGCGCAGCAGCTCGTCCGCATTCTCCGCGATCATGTGCGCCGTGTGCAGCTTTCGGTCGAAGAGCTCGCGACCGATCGCGAAGTGGTCGCCCGCGCGACCCGTCATCTCGCTGAGTGCCTCGCCGAAGGCATCGAGCGACTCGACCGCGAGCACCCGCGCGCGCTCGAGCTCGAGGGGATCGAGCATCGAGAGATCGAGCGACGGGGCATCGAGCCCATCCTGTATCAGCGCGATCGCGCCGGGGACCATCGACGCCGCTACGCCTACGAAGATCGAATCCGGTTCCGTGAGCACCGACACCGCCACCTCGAGAAACGCAGGTAGCGCATCGAGGCGCGCGAGCAGTGCCGCCGCTCGCGCCGACCGATCCGCCGGAATTCGTGCGAGCAGCAGGAAGATCCCGTTCACCGCGTGCATCAGGTGGTATGACGGATCGTGAACGAACTGACGCTCCTTGCCGAGCAGCAGCATGTCGTGCCGCAGCGAATGCAGCACGGCGGTGCGATCGATTTCCTCGTCGAGCGTGTTCGCCTCCGCCTCCTCGATCGCATTCTCGTACGCGACCAGCGCCGCAAGTTGCTCGCGCACCGACTCCGCGTCGTACGCCGGGAAGAGGCCATCGAACTCCGAAAGTCCGTGGAACGTCGCCTCGACGGGATTGAGGCGCCATCGGAGGTCGAGGTAGCCGCCCATCACGGCGGAGAACGGCGCGCTCATGCGGTGACCGCGATCCGCTTGTGTTCCGCGACGAGCGCCGAAAGCTCATCGTCGCGCAACGTGCGCGTCGCGCGCTTCGCCGCGTCGAGGATGTAGCGACAGAGCGGCTCGTCGCTCGAGTCATGGCCGTGCGCCTCGAGCCACGAACGCACGTTCGATATTCCCGACACGTGGCCCACGTCGATGCGCTGCGACAGCCCGAAGTCTCCCGCAGGAACTCCCGAGTAGATCCGATCCGCGAGCCACGCGTCGCCCTTTTTCTGTGCCTTCGCGATCGCCGCGGCGTGCACACCCGTCGCGGTGCGAAATGCATCCTCGCCCACCACCGGATAAGTCGGCGGAATCGGGATGCCAAGCGCGCGCGCGGCGAGCGCCGTGTACTCCGGGAGCTTCGAGAGATCGTGCCGATGCGCGCCGAGCAGGCGGAGGTTGACGAGGAGCAGATCCATCTCGGCGTTGCCCACCCGCTCGCCGATGCCGAGCGCGGTCCCGTGCACGCGGTCCGCGCCGGCCTCGATCGCGGCGAAGCAGTTCGCGAGCCCGTTGCCGCGGTCGCGGTGGCCGTGCCAGTCGATCTTCACGTCGATCCCCGTGGGTGCGACGATCTCGTCGCGAGCGAATCGCACGAGCGCGCGCACGCCGTCGGGCGTCGCGTGGCCGACGGTGTCCGCGAGGCAGATGCGGCGCGCGCCGCACGCGATCGCGGCGCCGTACAACGCGTGAAGCGTCTCCGGCGCTGCACGAGTCGTGTCTTCGGTGACGAACATCAGCGAAAGTCCTTCGCTCATCGCGAACTTCACGGCGTCCTCGCTCACCTTCACCATCTTCTCGAGCGTCCAGTCCTCGGCGTACTGCCG
>JBDTXL010000532.1:0-4179 GCA_040006195.1 Gemmatimonadota bacterium
GTCATGCTCCCGCGCTGAGTGATCAGGCGGGAGTTTTCGTATCGGCCGCGGAGGGCATTGTGGTCGTTGGATGTCTGGCACTAAATGCTTCGTTCGAGCCTCTGACCATGGTCCCCATGCGTCGAGCGCTTCGTCTCGTCCTCGATGGCAAGGCGGAGATCGTGGAGAGCGATCCTGGGCGGCTCGTTCGCTCGGAGCGCCTCACGCTCCCGCGCCCTGCGGTGATCAGGCTGATGAAGTTCATCCACGTGCCGAGGCGTTTCCGCCGGCAGGTGACGAACACTTTTCTCTTCGCGCGCGACCGCTACCGCTGCCAGTACTGCGGGCGCATGCAGCTCGAGCTGAAGCCGCGCGAGTCTCTCACGCGCGACCATCTGATCCCGATCTCGCGCGGCGGAACGAACGAGTGGACGAACGTCGTCACCGCCTGCTCGCCGTGCAACACGCGCAAGGGAAACCGCATGCCGGAAGAAATCGGCATGCACCCGATGACGCATCCCGTCGAGCCGCACTTCGTGCATCTGAGCTGGGCGGTTCGTCGCCTCACGCCGGCGCAGTCGAACTACATCAAGCTCTTCTACGGCGAAGAGACGCTGCATCAGCTCGAGCACATCGAGCGCGCAGGCCACCGGCCGCTGGCGCTGGGGATTCGGGACTAGAGACCCGCCTGAACACAAGCACTAACAAGTCGGGCGGGCTCGCCTCCCGCATCTCACCGCGGCCTGAAAATCTTCGTGCGGGCCTCGTAATGCTTGTCCTGGCCGCCGAGCAGCTTCGTGATCAGCGTCTTCGCGCCCTGGCCGATCGCCGTGCCCGGATTCTTCTCGCCGTGCACCGCCGGGCCAAGATCCCCCTTGAGCCAGTGCTCCACCTCATCGAGATCGCTCACCGAGAGCATCTGCACGTCGAGCACGAGGTTGTAATAATACTTGTCGTGGCCATCGGGCAGCGCGAATGCAGGCTGCGTAGGCTGGGACAGCACAGCTTCGATCGGATCGAGCCGGTCGAAGCTGCCGAGCGACGTGACCTTCTCGCCCTCGATCCGAGTCGCGGTGTAGCGGCGCTTGAGCGGATTGTAGCGCACGATCACATCCCACTCCACCTGTCGCTTGAGATCGTCGAAGAATCCCGCCGCGCCCCACAGCTCCAGCCGGTAGTGCAGTCGCGCCGGGAAGCCGCTGTGCAGCATCTCGCGGATCTCGCGATCGGAGAAGATGCGCACGCTCTTCACCGTCGGCGCGCCGCGCTGTCCCGACACGGCGTTGACGATATCCACCTCGACGCGCGCGGGCTCCTGCGCCGCCGCGCGCGCGAGCGGCAGCGCGGCGACCATCGCCACGATGAGTGCGCGATAGAGTGTGCGCACTCTAGAAGCGGTGCCTCAGCCGAACGATGAACTTCGCCGAGTTGCCCCAGTCGGAAAGCGATTTCGCGACGTAGAAACCGACGTAGTGCAGATCGACGCCGGCGCCGGCGTCGTACTTGAACGTGTCGAGTGCGGGAAACGACGTCGAGGGATAGCGCAGCTCGCCGAAGCGCTCGCCAGTGATCCATCCACGTCCGCCGTCCGCGAACGCGACCAACGCGACCTGCCGATCAATGCGGTACCGCTGCGCCCCGTCCGCGTCCGTGCGCCCGAAGAGCCGGATGCGCGAGTCGTGGCGATATTCGATCTGGCCGAGCATCATGTGGTCGCACTGCGCGGGAAGCCCGTCCAGTGCATGCGGGCCGCCGTCGCAGGTGAGCACATCCTCGCTGTGCGCCGGGTTGCGGAAGTCGTAGCCGGGAAGCGTGCCGGCACCGCCGATCGCGAAGCGGCGCTGGAGCGGAAGCGCGTCGCCGTTGAAGCCTGCGCCGAAGACGAGACGGAAGTTGAGCTGCGACTGCGGCGAGACGCGGTTGTAGCGTGTGAAGTCCGCGAGCAGCCGCGTGTAGCGCACGCGATCCATGGTCCCGGCCGCGCTGTTGCGCGCGAGGAATGTCGTCGGGCCGAGCGTGAGGCGGTCGGTGCCGCCCGTCTCGAGCGTCGCATCGATCAGCCACCCCGTCCACGGATCGCGCACGTTGTTGCGCGTGTCGAGCCGGAACACAGCCTCGCCGATCCAGAGCCGCCCATCGTCGAGCTCGGGATTCGACCGCCAGTCGACTCCACCCTTGAACAGCGTGAACGGATTGCGCGCCTCGCGCGGCTCCCATCGCTCGTTGCGAACTCCGAGCTCGAGCGAGAGTCTCCGCCCGTCGTGCACGCTCACCCACGCGCGCGCGCCCTTCGTGTTGTAGTAGTCGCGATAGTCCTGGCGGAGGAAAAAGCTCGCGAGCGACACTTCGGCGTCGCGCAGCTCCCACGATTCGGTCGGCCGCACGATATCATAGCCCTCGATGCCGAAGCGCACGTTGCGCACGCCACCCACAGTCAGCTCGCCGCTCGCGTTCCAGCCGAGGTTGTCGCCCTTCCACGCGAAGTTATCGGCTGAGCGATAGATGCCGATTGCCGAAAGGCGCAGCACACCGATGCCGGTATTCTGCCGGAACGACGGGCCCGCCATCACCGGCAGCCCTTCGACGCGATTGTACGGCCCGCTCTCGATGACGAAGCCGTTGTGCGTGCGCACGTGTCGGCGGAGCCAGTGCTTGAACCAGCTCGCATCCGGAGTCTCCGCTCCTTCCGGCGACTCCGCGATGATCAGGTCGCCCGCCTGGCGGAATCGCAGCGCCTCGGCGTGCACCTGCACCGTGCCGCCGACGTGCGCGCTGTCAGCGCCCGTCGCCGTCCCGCCGGTGACGATCAGATCGTTGTCGACATGCCCCGTCGGCGCGATCATCACGTTGCCGTTGATGACTGTGACGCTTCCGTGCACCGCGCCGGAAATCGTGAGCGGACCCCAGAGTACCGCGACGTTTCCCCGCACCGAGTCGCCGGCTGCGACAGTCGTCGCGCCGGTGTTGCGCAGCGCGGCGATGGTGTTGTACAGGTATGCGATCTCCGACGCATCATCGTACGAAAGCCCCGACTGCGTCGTGTCGACCTCGCCCTGCGCGCGCGCGCCCGCGGCGAGCGCCGATGCCAGAAGCACCGCCGCCGCACACATCGTCAGGCGCCGACGAGTGCGCATCACGCGCCGTTCCATTCGATCGAGAGCCGGCGCATTCGCCGGTACAGATTCGGCCGATCCGTGCGCAGCCGCCGCGCCGCTTCGGCGACGTTTCCATTCGCAGCTGCGAGCGCCTGCGAGATCAGCACGCGCTCGAAGTCGTCGAGCGCGTCGCCGAGCGGCTTGTCGGTGTCTGCCGCCGTCGGCATCACGCCCACCGGAGCGGTGCGATCGATCGCGAGCACCGCGCCCACATCCGTCGAGGTTACCTCTCTCCCCGCGTGCAAAATGCTCAGTCGCTCCACGATGTTCGCGAGCTCGCGCACGTTCCCCGGCCAGCGGTAGCGGCGCATGAGGTCGAGCGCGCCGGCGCTCCAGCGCGGCGTGGGGTAGCCCCGGCGCGTGAGTCCGAGCGATGAGAAGTGCCGCACGAGCGCGTCGACATCTTCGGCGCGGTCGCGCAGCGGCGGGAGCGTCATCGGAATGACGTTGAGGCGGAAGTAGAGATCCTCACGGAAATTTCCGTCCGCGACGTTCTTCTCGAGATCCTTGTTCGTCGCCGCGACGATGCGGACGTTCACGGGAATCGGCTTCCCGCCGCCGACGCGCTCGATCTCCTTCGCCTCGATCGCGCGAAGGAGCTTCGCCTGCGCCTCGGCTCCGAGGTCGCCGACTTCGTCCATGAACAGCGTCCCCTGGTCCGCCAGCTCGAAACGGCCGATGCGCCGGTCCGTCGCGCCGGTGAACGCGCCGCGCTCGTGGCCGAACATCTCGCTCTCGACGAGATCGCGCGGGATCGCAGCGCAGTTCACGCGCACGAATGGCTTGTCGCGGCGCGCGCTTCCATAGTGGATCGCGGCGGCGACGAGCTCCTTTCCCGTGCCCGATTCGCCCATCACGAGCACCCGCGCGTCGCTCGGCGCGATGCGCGCGATGAGCTCGCGCACCCGCTCCATGGCCGCGCTCGCGCCGACCATCTCTCCCGTGAGCCCGAACTCCTCGCGCAGCGTCTGCGCCTCGCGACGCGCTTTCCTGAGCTCGAGCGCGGAGCGGATGGTCAGCAGCATCGCCTCGTGCGTCAGCGGCT
>JBDTXL010000533.1:0-5518 GCA_040006195.1 Gemmatimonadota bacterium
CGCGGCGTCCAGAGCGGGACCTTGTTGATATCCTCGACGAGCACGTCGGCATTCGCTGCAGCGAGCGCGCGCTCGTAATAGCGGTGCGCCAGAAACTGGAAGGTGTATCTCGTGCCGACGCGATGCACCGACATCCCGTCGAGCATTGCACGCTGCGGTGCGCCCTTCCACCCGCCGCAGAGCAGCGTCACCTCGTGTCCGCGCCGAGCCAGCCGGCCGAAGATCTCGTGCAGATGAATCTCGGCCCCGCCGGCCTGGGGATTTTCGCGGTCCTGCCAGTTGACCACGAGCACCTTCACTAGAGCTTGCCCATTTGCCGTGCGAGAGCATCGAGCACGCCGTTCACGAATCGCGCACTCTGCGCGCTCCCGTATCGCTCCGCCAGCTTCACCCCTTCCTGGATGACGACCCGCGGCGGCGTGTCGTCGAGGGCGAGCTCCGCGCTGCCGAGCCGGAGCACCGACCGCTCGATGGCGCCGATACGCTCGAGCCGCCAGTTCACGGTCACCTCGCGCAGCGCACGGTCGATTTCGGCGCCCTCGTCGATCACACGTCGCACGAGCACGGCCGCACGCTTGCGCTCATCCGGCGGCACGTGGAGATCATCCCAGATCTGTGCGGCGACGCGCTCGAGCTGCTGGCCCGGCCTCATGTCCCACGCGTACAATGCCTGAAGCGCCCTCGCGCGCGCCCTCGTCTCAACCTTCGCGCGCACGCAGCCTTTCGAAAAGATCCATCATCTCGAGCGCGGCGAGTGCCGCATCCCATCCCTTGTTGCCGTGCGCGCCGCCCGCGCGCGCTACGGCCTGCTCCACCGTATCGGTCGTGAGCAACCCGAATCCGATCGGCACATCGAAGTCCGCGCCCGCATCAGCCAGCCCGCGCGACGCCTCACCCGCGACAAAGTCGAAATGCGGCGTCTCGCCGCGGATCACGGCGCCGAGCGCGACGATCGCGTCGTAGCGCTCGGTGGCGAGGAGCGCGCGCGTCGCCGCGGGAAGCTCCCATGCACCGGGCACCCACACCACGTCGATATCCTCGCGCGCGCCGTTGTGCCGCTCGAGCGCATCGATCGCACCGTCGACGAGCTTCTGCGTCACACTCTCATTGAAGCGACTGACGACGATCGCGACATGCTTTCCCGACATGTCCGGAATCCCGACGAAATCCGGCATCAGTGCGCGAGCAGGTGGCCGAGCTTGGTGTGCTTGGCGATGAGATAATCGCGATTCTCGGCCGTCTCGGGCGCGTGAATCGGCACGCGCTCCTCGACGTGGAGCCCGTAGCCCTCAAGGCCGACGATCTTGCGCGGATTGTTGGTCATCGGCCTGATCGAGCGAAGCCCGAGATCGAGGAGAATCTGCGCGCCGATACCGTAGTTGCGGAGATCGGGCTCGAAGCCGAGCCGGGTGTTCGCCTCTACGGTGTCCGCGCCGCCATCCTGCAGTGCGTACGCCTTGATCTTGTTGAGGAGGCCGATGCCTCTCCCCTCCTGATCGAGATATACCACCACTCCCTTCCCCGCCTTTTCGATCTGCGCCATCGCAGCGTGCAGCTGCCAGCCGCAGTCACAGCGCATCGAGCCGAAGACATCGCCCGTCAGACACTTCGAGTGCATGCGGACCAGGATGCTCTCACCCTGATCGACATCGCCGTGAACGAGCGCGACGTGCTCGCGGTCATCGACATCGTTGTGATAACCGATGATTCGCCATACACCGAACTCCGTCGGCAGCCGCGCCTCGGCGACACGATGCACGAGTCGTTCGGTCTGCAGCCGGTAGGCGACGAGTTGCGCAACGGTGATGAACTTGAGTTTGTGCTCGGCCGCGAACTCCTCGAGCTGTGGTCGGCGCGCGGGCGCGCCATCGTCGTCGCGAAGGATCTCGCAGACTACCCCCGCCGGCGCCAGCCCCGCGAGGCGCGCGAGATCAATCGACGTCTCGGTGTGGCCGACCCGCTCCAGCACGCCGCCCGGCCGCGCGCGAAGCGGCTGCACGTGCCCCCCATAGCGAACATCGTTGGGGCCGCTCGCCGGATCGGCTGCGACACGGATCGTTGTGGCGCGGTCCTGCGCGCTGATGCCGGTCGTGATCCCGTACTTCGGCGCTGCGTCGATGCTTTGCGTGTACGCCGTTCGCAGCGCGTCGATGTTCCCTTCGCCGATGAGCGCGAGCCCGAGCTGATCGCAGCGTTCGGGGGTGAGCGCCAGGCAGATCAATCCGCTCGCGCGCTTCGCCATGAAATTGATGATCTCCGGCGTCACCAGCTCGGCGGCGCAGATGAGATCTCCCTCGTTCTCGCGATCTTCGTCGTCCGCGACGATGAGCATCTCGCCGTTGCGAATCGCCTCGATCGCTTCCTGGATGGCTGCAAATGCCATTGTCAGTCCTGAGCCTGCTGATATGGAGCCAACATGCGACGCGCGTATTTTCCGATCACGTCGCCTTCGATTTGCACGTGCTGCCCAATGCGCAGTTCGCCGAGTGTGGTGTGGGAGAGCGTGTACTCGATGAGCGAGAGCTGCACGACGTCCGGCTGCGGGAGATCGTTCACGGTGAGGCTCACGCCGTCGACGGTGAGTGAGCCGTGCGGGATCATCAGCTCGGCGAGACCGTCCGGAATCGCAAGACTGACGAGAAGCGCGTCGCCGTGCGCCTCGATCTCGGTGACGGTGGCGACGCCGTCGACATGGCCGAGCACCATGTGTCCGCCAAAACGCGAGCCCGCCATCAGCGCGCGCTCGAGATTCACACGGCGCCCTGTATTCCACTCGCCGATAGTCGTGCGCTCGAGTGTGGTCGTGACGGCGGCGACGGTAAACCAGCTGGAGCCGTGCTCGCGAACGGTGAGGCACGCGCCATCGAGCGCGATGCTCTCTCCGCTCGTCAGGTCGTCGTATCGACAGCGCACGCGCAGCTCACGCCCGGCCGGCGTGTGCCGCACCTGCTCGATCGTTCCGACGTCCTCCACGAGCCCCGTGAACATGCGTGCGATTCCATCGATTCAAGAGAGCGGGCCGCTTGACGGGAGTGCGTACACGGTCATCGTGTCCGCGCCGATCTCGCGCCGCACGAGCGCTCGCCATCCCGGCGCGCGCTCGACCTCCGTTGGCGCAACGAATGCAAACGCGCCGAGTGCGCCCGCACCGAAGATCGCCGACCCCTGAAAGATAACCAGACGATCGACCATTCCGGCGCCGATGAGGGCACCTGCGATGCGCGCGCCCCCCTCTATGAGCAGCGAACGGAGCCCCAAGGTTCCCAGTGAATCGAGCGCGGCACGGAGCGACGCACCCTGAACGACACGCACGCCAAGGGACTCGAGGGCCAGGACCCGTGCGGCGGGCGGCGAATCGGCAATGACGATGGTCGGGACGTCGCGCGCGGTGGTGGCGAGCACGGAGCCGAGCGGAAGGCGCGCCGCGCGATCGAAGACGACCCTCGTCGGCGCGATTCGCGGCGCCGGAGCGTCGCGCACGGTGAGCGACGGGTCGTCGGCGAGCGCGGTGCCGATGCCGACGCCTACGGCATCACTTCCCGCGCGCATCTCGTGTACCGCGCGCCGCGACTCGTCGCCGGTGATCCAGCGCGAGTGTCCCGCCGCATCAGCGAGGGCCGCGTCGAGCGAGAGCGCGAGCTTGAGCGTGATCCAGGGACGCTGCTCGACGAACGAGTGAAAGAACGGCGCGTCGAGCTCGCGGGCAGCGCTCTCCTCGACGCCGCTCCGGACATCGATCCCCGCCGCGCGAAGGCGCTCGACGCCGCCGGCCGCGCGCGGATTTGGATCGCGCGCGGCGATGACGACGCGCGCGACACCGGCTGCGATCAGCGCATCGGCGCACGGCGGAGTCTTACCCGTGTGCGCACACGGTTCGAGCGTCACGTACACGGTGGAGCCCTTCGCGCGGTCACCGGCACGGCGAAGCGCCTCTACCTCCGCGTGCGCCTCGCCGAAGCGCGTGTGAAATCCCTCACCCACCACTTCGCCGTCGCGAACGACGACGGCGCCGACCAGTGGGTTCGGCGCCGTCTGCCCCCATCCCCTGCGCGCCAGCTCAAGCGCGCGGCGCATGTACGCCGCGTCGCTGTCGCCCTGCTCAGAGACCAATGCGTATCCCGAGCGAGCCGTACGTGCGCGCGGCGCTCGCATCGGTCGAGAAGCTGTTGTACGTCGCGACGTTGCCTCCGGTCACCCTCCCCACCTCTGCCACCAGACGCAACAGCAGCAGGTTGAAGGAGAGATCAGCGAAATAGTTCGTGCGTGTGGGCGAGATGTGCAGCGCGATCGGCGCGTTCGGCGTGTTGCCGTCCACGTTGTACGTCAGCGATGCCTTCGTGTCGTATTTGTCCTGGCCGACTCCGGCCGCGAGCCCCAGAAAGAGCAGCTTCTTGCTGGCAGTCAGCCGCCACTGCTTCGTGCGGATCTTGTAGTCGGAGATGGCGACCGTGTTCCCCGAGTTGTCCTCACCACTGAGCACCGCGGTGGGAAGGTCGCGGATCATGTACGAGACGCCGACGCCCGGAAGGAGCAACGACTCCTGGATGATTCCGAGGCGACCGCCGAATCCGACATTCCATTTGTTGTCCTGCGCGCCCACGTGAATCGAATTCTTCGTGTACGTCGGAAGATAAGAAACGTTCACGAGCGCATCGATTCCACCAATCGTCGTGACGCCGACCGGAAAGCCCTTGAAGATGCCGACCGCAAGATCAACCGATGGAAGCCCCACCCACTTGTCGCTGCTCGGGATGTTCGTCGAGACCGGCGGTCCCGGCTGCACGTTGATCTCGTCGACCTTTGGAATCGTCGCCTTCATCACGTTGGCGCGAACGCCCACCGCAAAGTGCCCGAGGCCGCCGAGCGTGCCACCCTGGCCCAGCGTCGGATTGCCTCCGGCGACCCAGGTGCCGATCTGCATGTTCATGTAGTTGAACAGATCAGCGACCTTCTGGCATGCATCGCCGCCCTGATGAGCGACGCCGACGATCGAAGGATCGGTGCAGTGCGGATCGATCGACTGTGCGGGGAGCGCGGCAGCAGCGCCAAGCGCGAATACAACTACGAGTGAACCATGACGAATGTCCATCGGGCCTCCAGAAACGCTACGCGAAAATGACGGCCCCGGTACCGCGTCGTGTCTCACCGAGGACCCATGCGGGCACCCCCGCCGCCGCGGCGTGAGCGATCACCGAGTCGGCCGCAGTCGCGTCCGCGAGCACTACCATCCCGACACCCATGTTGAAGGCGCGCAACATCTCCTCGCGCGCCACGCCGCCGGCCTCTTCGAGTGCCAGAAACTCGGCGGGAATCGTCCAGCTCTTCGTATTCACGACCGCGTCGACATCACCGGGCAGCGCGCGGTTCAGATTCCCCGGAAGCCCGCCGCCCGTGATGTGCGCCATCGCGTGAACCGTGCCGAGCACGGGACGCAACGCCGCGAGATAGGAGCGATGCACGCGGAGCAGCACTTCTGCCACCGTACCCGTGAGGCCGGGAAAGGTGTCGTGTGGTGCAA
>JBDTXL010000534.1:0-4691 GCA_040006195.1 Gemmatimonadota bacterium
CCTCGGGCCCCGTCGCGATCGTAAAGCCCAGGTCGCGGAAGATCCCCTCGATTTCCTCGAGCACGATCGTGACCGGATGCTTCGCGCCGCGCCACTGGCGCCGCGCGGGCATCGAGAGATCGAGCGCGACGGCGGCAGGCGCGGAGGCGGAGAGCAAGGCGCCGCGCGCCGCGATGGCCGCCTCGAGCTCGACCTTCACCGCATTGAAGCGCGCGCCGAATGCCGGCTTATCCGCACCGGCCAGTATCGGGAGCTTCGCCTTGAAGTCATTGAGCGCGCCGCGCGTGCGCCCGACCGACGATGCGCGCACGGACTCGAGCATTTCGAGCGTGTGGGCGGTGCCGAGCTGTGTGAGCGTGGCATCGCGAAAGGCGTCGAGCTGTGCGACCAGATCCGCGAGGGGCGTGGACATCTCTTCAGGGAAATGCGATGAGAGAAAACGAAACGGCGGCAGCGGCGACGAGGTCGCGCTGCCGCCGCTGATCGGCGCGGAAAATGAAGATCGGCTGCGTCAGGCCGCGACGGTGAGCGCAGCGCGAGCCTTTTCCGCGAGCATCGTGAAGGCGCTCGGATCGCGTACCGCGAGATCCGCGAGAATCTTCCGATCGACCTCGATGCCGGCCTTCTTGAGCCCGTGCATGAAGACGCTGTAGCTCATGTCGTGCTGGTGAGCGGCGGCGTTGATGCGGATGATCCAGAGCTTCCGAAACTCGCGCTTCTTGTTCTTGCGATCGCGATACGCATAGACCCAGCCGCGCTCGACGTTTTCCTTGGCGGCCTTCCAGAGCTTCGAGCGGGCGCCGAATGCTCCGCGCGCCGCCTTCATGATCTGCTTCTTACGCTTCAGTCGTACGACGTTGCTTTTTACGCGTGGCATAGTGGTTTCCTTACGATTGCAGGAGGCGCTTCATGCGCTTGATGTCGCCCTTGGTCGCGATCAGACCGGGGCGGCGCAGATTGCGTTTCCGCTTGGACGATTTCTTGGTCAGGATGTGGCTCTTGTAGGCCTTGAACCGCTTGACCTTGCCACTCGCTGTCAGTTTGAAGCGCTTCGCAGCGCCCTTGTGCGTCTTCATCTTCGGCATTGAAATCCCTTTCGGTAAGGCAGCCTACTTCGGCGCCAGGATCATTGTCATGTTCTTGCCTTCGAGCTTGGCATCCGCCTCGATCTTCCCGATGTCGGCGAGATCCGCGGACACTCGATCCAGCACATCCTTGCCGAGCTCCGGATGCGCGACCTGACGGCCGCGGAACATCATCGTGACTTTCACCTTGTTCCCTTCCTCGAGGAATCGCCGAGCGTGCCGCGTCTTCGTGGCAAAGTCGTGATCATCGATTCCCGGACGATACTTCACCTCTTTCAGGTGAATGACGTGCTGCTTCTTCTTCGCGACCCGTGCCATCTTCGCCTGCTCGAACTTGAACTTGCCGTAGTCCATGATTCGGACGACCGGCGGCCGAGCGAGCGGTGCGACTTCCACCAGGTCCAACCCTTGTGCCTCTGCCTGAGCGAGCGCGGTATCCAGCTCGAGAATGCCGAGCTGACTGCCGTCGGGCGCGATGACACGCAGTGGACTAATGCGAATCTGGCGGTTCACGCGGACGCGCTTGGTGCTATCCTGAATGGGCGATATCTCCGACAAGGACAAAAAAAATCGCGGACACCACTCCGGAGTCCGCGACGCGCGAAGAGCACCCGCATGCGGGCGCCCATCGAACACTGAGACTCCAACAGCACACCAGGCGCGTGAGCGCGAGGGCCGGAGGGTGAGAGCGAAGTGACTCGCTCTACTTGATTGTCAGGGCGTAATTTACGGCTACGGAGCCGTAAGTCAACTCCCGGAGCTCCTCCCCCCGCATCACGGGGCCAGCCCGTAGCTCTTCCCGTCGTGCGCCAGCCGGTCCCACGCGTGCGTCGCGTCGTGCTCGAACAGCAGGAGCCACTCCTCCTTCAGCGCCCGGGCGAGGATCGTGCGCTTCGTTTCCAGTGTCACCAGCGGCTCGATATCGTATCCCATGATCCAGGGGAGCGGCAGATGTGCCGCGGTGGGCACGAGGTCGCCAAGGAAAAACGCCTTCTCGCCCTTCGATTCGATCAGAATTCCCTGGTGAAAGGGAACGTGACCCGGCGTCGGGATCACCGTGATCCCCGGGACGATTTCCTTCTCGCCCTCGACGAGGTCGAAGCGCCCTGCTTCGACTATCGGCGCGAAGTTGTGCGGCAGATAGCTCGCCGCCGTCCGCTCGTTCGTATGCGTCGCGTAATCGAGCTCCCCCCTCTGTACGACGTAGCGCGCCTTCGCGAACGCAGGGTGAACTACACCCGCCTCATCGGCATACGTGTTGCCGCCGCCGTGATCGAAGTGAAGATGCGAGTCGATCACGACCTTAATGTCGTCGGTGGTGTGGCCGAGCGTCGCGAGCGCATCCTCGAGCGCCGTCCGCCCGTTCTCGCCGCGATTCTCGATACCGTAGATGTCGAGGAAACGATCGTTCTCCTTGTTCCCCGCTCCGCAGTCGATGAGAACGAGGCCGTCGTCGTGCTCGACGAGGATGCAGCGCATGCCGAGCGGAATGCGATTGCGCTCGTCGGCAGGGATACGGCGCTCCCAGAGCGGCTTCGGCACGACGCCGAACATCGCGCCGCCGTCGAGCTTCTGTCCACCGGCCTGCAGCGCATGAATTTTCAGCGAACCGATCATGCGCGACTCGACCAGCGGTTGCGGCGCGCTCACGCGGTCGTGTCCTTGTCGACGGGCCCCGGCATCGCGCGCTGACCGCGCGAACGTGGGCCGTGTGCCATGCTCTCGCCGAGGAGGCGCTGGAGATCGTCCCAGCATCTGCACTCGCGGTCGCGCGCCTCGTCGAGCAGACGAAGGAGCACGTGCGCCGTCGCGACCGCATCGCCAGCGGCGCGATGCCGCGCGAGGATCTCCACGCCGTAGTAGTTCGCGACGGAGTCGAGGCGCCGGCTTCTGAGCTGCGGAAGCACGCGTCGCGCGAGACGCACCGTGCAGAGCCGCCGCCCCGAGAGCCGCTGCCCTGTCGCGCGCTGCACTTCGGCAGTGACGAAGCGCCAGTCGAAGTCCGCGTTGTGCGCGACGAAGACGTGACCCTGGAGCACGCTCACCACCTGCTCGCAGATGTCGCGGAAGCGCGGCGCGTCCTTCACCATCTCCCAATTGATCTGCGTCAGGTTCGTGATCATTGGCGGGATCGAGCGCTCGGGATTGACGAGCGTCTCGAAGCGCTCCGCGACGACGCCATCGCGCACGACGATCGCCGCGAACTCGGTGATGCGGTCGCCGCTCCAGGGACTCGTGCCGGTCGTCTCGACGTCGACGACGACGTACGAGAGCGACGCGAGCTCGTCGCGCTCGAAGGTCGCGTCATAGCTCGAGCGATCCTCACGCACCCCGTCCACGGCCACGGTGGAATGGTGCGCGTGCGGCTCTGACGCGAGCGACCAGCGTCCGTCCGTCGCACGCGCAAACTCCGGCCGCTGAGCGAATAGCGCCAGCGCCATCGCTTCGGCCACCACCAGCGGCGCGCCGGGCATTTGGCACACGTGCTCGATCAGCGCCTTCGCATCCGCCGCGCCGTTCGAGAGGAAGGCGACCGCGCGCTCCGTGAGCCGAGTCTCGGCCGGACGCGCGGCGATGCCGCCGCTCCTCAAGCCCACGGATCTTCGCGATGCACGGGGAGCGTCATGCAGCGAGGCCCCCCGCCCGCGCGCACGAGCTCAGAGCCCTCGAAGGTGATGATCGCGCGCTCGCCCTCCTTCACGCGGTCGTCGCCGGTGAGAAAGTCGACTGACGTGATGACGCGGAATCCCATCTTTCCCATCTCCGCGATCGTCGCCTCATTGCGCGAGTAGGAGAGGATGACTCCCGGACGCATCGCGACGAAGTTGCAGCCGCTTGCCCACTGCTCGCGCTCCTGCACCGAGCGGCGCGTGCCACCACAGAAAACCGGCGTCATCGGCAGCCCCACGTGCTCCAGCGCCGCGAACACGTTCGGCATCTCCTGCATGTGCTCATTTCCCTTCTTGCGATACAGAATCGGCAGCCGCTCGGGTCCGATGAAGTGCGGCGGATACACCGCGCAGAGGTCGCGATCGAGCTGCGTGAAGATCATGTCGAGGTGGATCGCCGTGTTCTCCTTCGGCATGACCACGACGATGACGTGCGCGATCGCCGTCTCCTCGAACAGCTTCGCGGTGAGATGATCGATTGCCGCGGGGCTCGAGCGCTCGCTGAAGCCGATGATGACGGTGTCGTGGCGCAGCGGATGCACATCGCCACCCTCGAGCGTGTAGTTGTGTCTCCGCTCGGCGGCGCCGTCGTAGAGAATTCCCTGGTTCGCGAGCTGTGGGTGATGAAGGAAGAGCAGCTTCATGATCAGCTCTTCCGACCAGCGCACCGCGTAGCGCATCGATCCGATCATCACGTGGTCGCCGACTACCATCGCGGTGTCGCGTGTGAAGAAGAGATTGGGGAGCGGCGGAAGGAGATAACCGCCCTCGTTGAGCGACCTCGCGAGCGGTCCCGGCTCCTCCTCTTCCCCCTCGATGAGCATCTCGACCAGCTCTTCAGGGCTCCGCTCCTCGATCTTGTTCGCGAGCGGGCCGGAGGGAACGATGTCGAGCGTCTCGCGCACGAGCAGATCGCGCGCGGCGGGGATCGAGACGA
>JBDTXL010000535.1:0-14124 GCA_040006195.1 Gemmatimonadota bacterium
GCTTCCGCGGTGCCTTATTCGGTAACGAAGACCTGGAGTCATTGCACGGGTATCCGCCGTTCGAGCAACTGATGATGCCGGTAGGGTAGTTGTGCGTGTACCAGTCTGCGACCGCCCTATCCAAGAGCACCTGCACGAACGTGCGCAGTGGAACAACGACTCCACATCCACAACACTGGGACGCAATTCAATACCTGATAAGAGAGCTGCACGAATCAGGCGATCGGAGCGAGCGCACCGCGTCGAGGTGTCGGCCTCCATTGAACTCTGGCATCGTCCGACGTTGCGAGCTCGGGCGGGGCGTTTTGCGCGCTGGCGGGAAAAGCGGCGTGTGAGCAAGATGTCTGCTGTGAAATGCGTTCGAAATTGCTGTGCGGCGACACTCGCCCTCATCTATCTACGCAACACTCGAGGACGCTACGATCATGGCAACCGTACTCGTCACTGGCTGCAGCAAGGGAATCGGCTTCGAAACGGCCCTCGCGTTCGCTCGAGCCGGGCACAAGGTCGCCGCCGGGATGCGCACTCCTGCGCGCGCTCCGGAGCTGGCGAAAATCGCCGCACGCGACGGGCTGCCGATCACCGTGTGCACGATGGACGTCGACATCGATGACTCGGTCGCCGCAGCGATCGCGATCATTGAAAAGCAAATAGGACCGATCGACGTGCTCGTGAACAACGCCGGCATCGAGCGCATGGGCTCCGTCGAAGAGCTTCCGCTCACCGATTTTCGCGAAGTCATGGAGACGAACTACTTCGGCGTCATCCGGTGCATTAAAGCCGTGGCGCCATCGATGCGGAAGCGCGGAACCGGCTGCATAATCAACATCTCTTCCGTTGCGGGGCACGTCTCGACCGCACCGATGGCGGCGTACACGGCCTCGAAATACGCGCTCGAGTCGTTGAGTGAATGCCTCGCGCAGGAAATGAAGTCATTCGGAGTTCGCGTGGCGATCGTGGAGCCGGGAATCATCGACACCGCAATGTCCCGGCACATTGGTGTCACACTCGATACTTCTCCATACTCCCAGCAGCGTCGCGTCGCCGCGCTGTTCTCGACTGCACTGCAGCAGCCGACGCCGCCCACGCTCGTCGCCGAGAAGATCGTCGAGATTGCGACCGGCGACTCGTGGCAGCTGCGGCATCTCGTCGGGCCGGACGCCGCCTTCTTCCTCGGATGGCGGAAGGCGATGAGCGATGAGGAGTGGGTGACCGTGGGCGCGCTCCCCGATGAAGAGTGGTACGACCGTATCCAGGCGGACTTCGGAATGGATGCGCGTCCCGCCTCCTAGCGGCCCTGCGCACCGCCTCGTCCCCGAGCGACAGTCGGCCGATCGTGAATCGTCGCACCTTCCTCACTCGCGCCTCGCTCTCGGTCGCGGCCTCGGCCGTCGGCTGTTTCGCCTACGCCACCGAGGTCGAGCCGCGCTGGCTCGAGATCGTCGAGCGCGATCTCGCGATCGAGAAGCTTCCACTCGCCCTCAATGGTGCGCGTCTCGCACAGCTGAGCGATCTGCACATCGGCCCGCAGGTCAGCGATGAATACATCGTTCACACCTTCGATCGCCTGCGCGCGCTAGCGCCGGACTTCATAGTCATCACCGGCGACTTCCTCACACACCGTCGCGCGCGCGGGGAGGCTCAGTTTGCGCAGCTCCGGAGCGTCCTCGCGCACCTGCCGCATGGCCGCCTCGCCACGCTGGGCATACTCGGCAACCACGACTACGGGCGCGGCTGGGGAGACCTCGCTGTCGCCAACCGCGTCGCGGCCGAGGCGGAGCGCGCGGGGGTGCGCATGCTGCGAAGCGAGTCGCGAGCCGTGAGTGGTCTGGATTTCGTCGGCGTGGAAGACCTCTGGTCCCATCGCGGAGATCCGGTCGCAGCGCTTCGGGCACGAGAGAGCGACGCGGCCATCGTGCTCGTGCACAATCCCGATGCCGCCGATCAGCAGCCGTGGCCGGACTTCCGTGGCTGGATGCTCGCCGGCCACACGCACGGAGGCCAGTGCAAACCGCCATTCCTTCCGCCGCCCCTGCTGCCCGTTCAGAATCGTCGTTATGTCGCGGGCGAGGTGCGAGTGGATGCCGACCGCACGTTGTACATCAGCAGAGGCGTGGGACATCTCATTCGCGCTCGCTTCAACGTGCGCCCGGAGATGACGCTGTTCACGCTTCGATCCGCACAGCAGCGCTCTCAGCTCAGGACTACGCGCGGCTGTGCAGATGCTCGCGCTTCACCTCTCGTGCTGCATAGTCTCGCCCGATCGATTGCAGCCGCTCGATCGCGTGCAGATTGTCGATTTGGAGCTCCGTCGGCGTCAGTGGGTTGCCGACGTCCTTCGAGTCCATCATGCAGTTGTATCGCACGTAGGTGAACTTCTGCTCGGCGCTCGAGAGCAGCGTCGGCGTCTCGAGCGAGCCAAGCTCCGAATCGAGCTGCGATCCGTGGAGACAGTCGCCGAGCACCCGGCACATCATGTCCTGATTGATCGACGCATCATCGAGCAGCGCCGGGATCACGAAACGCAGCGCATCCCACACGTAGGTCTTGTTCGCGAGCCGCTTGGCGAGATGGGTGCGGTGACCACCGGTGCCGATCGACATGACGTGCAACGAGTCGCGCCCCGTCGGCCATTCGAGACGATACCGCGGCAGCGTCGCCATTGGCGCGGCGAGCAGCGCGGGATTGTTGTACGGCGTGATTGCTCCGAAGCGTCCGCAGCTTCGGGGAGCCGAGGAGCGCCGGAGTGCCATCATCCTCCACGAAGTGGCTTCGAAAAAAGGCCGCGATTGCGTCGGCTCGGTACTTCGATTTCAACAGCCGCCATGGCAAATATGGAAGCTGACGTGCGAACATCTGCTTTCCGCGCGACGTATAGAGCGCCTCGACGTCGGCTACGGCTCCGCCCCACGCGAGAAAAGCGGCGATGATCGCGCCCGTGCTCGTTCCGGCGAACATATCGTAGACATCGGCCAGCACGAGATCCTTTCGGTCGTACTCCTCGCGAAAGAGCTGCTCGATCCGCGCAGCGATCTGGAGCGAGAAGACTCCGCGAATCCCGCCACCATCGAAGGAAAGAATGCGTTTCGGTTCGGTCGACATTAAGGGCGATTTGGGCGAGGTTGAGGCAGCGTAGCGCCATAGAATCGCGATTTGATGTCCGGGTGCAACGCTTTCGGCCGATCGCGCGTATGGTCATCTCGCCCACGAATGGGGAGAGCGCGGTGGGAGCTGCGACCATACCTCGATCTTTCAGCGGAGACTGGCGAATGCGTTCGAGAGGAATTCGACGTCATCACGAGGAGCGCGTCAAGGCTCGCGTAAAGTCGTACTACGGCGGGCACTCCGCGGGTGATGCGCGAAGACTCGGGAGAATTGCGCACACGCGCACCCCGTGCTCGTGCCGCATGTGTGGCAATCCGAGGAAGTTCTGGAAGGCGGAAACGATTCAGGAATTGCGGGCGCGGGAGCGCTGACCTCTCACTGCGGGAAGATCACCGGCAGCACGACCGACGCGGTGTAGATGCAGCGATCGTTGTGGCCACACTCGGGGACGATGATCGCGGTGTGCTTCGCGCCGAGCGTCTTCGTCACGAAGGTGAAGAACGCTTCGCCGCGCGCGCGCCGGGTCGGACCCTGCGCCATTCCCGACGGCGATGAGTCGAATCCGCCCAGCGGGAGCACGTCCACTTGCCCGAGCAGATATGTGGTGGGCCGCTCCACGAGCTGTCGCGTGAGTTGCTCATCCGACACGCCCCCGGTGTAGCCGGTGCGATTCTCGAGTCCCGCGGGCCAGCGGTCGTAGCCCGGAGCCCTGATAGAGTCGAACGGACCGTAGTTGAAGTGCGAGTGCACCGCCTCGCCCGAATCGCCGAGCGCTTCCTCGTCTGCGAGCGCGGGATCACCATCGCCAACCGGGAGCGGTCGAAGCGCGGTCGGCCAGGCGTAGCTCGACGGGTTGGCGACGACGTAGCTGACCGTCACACCGCCGAGCTTTCCGTGAACCTTGTTCGACATTTCATAGCGTGTCGCGAATTGTCCGCCGGCAGAGTGGCCAGCGACGACGATGTGCGCGAGCTTCGGGAAGTATTGCTTGTCCGACAATTTGCGGAGGAGCTCGTCGGCGAGATCGAATGAGGAGAGCGACGGATTCGAAGGCGACGCTCCGCCGGATCGCCAGCTGTCGCCGCGGTTGGGCCAGACGATTTCATTCTTCTCGGGCTCGTCGTTGCCCGCGATGAAGCGTGGCGCGATGATGATCGTGTTCTCGAGCGCTCCGGCGAGGAAACCCGCGGCGGTTGCGGTTGCGAAATAGTGGTCGGCATTTCGGTCGGCACCGTGGATCATGATCAGCGCGCGCGTGATCGACGCGTTCGGCTTGTCCAGCGGGTAGGTCGAGTAGCTCATCGAGCGTGCGGGGCCGCCGCCAAGCGGGATCCAGACCTCGCACGCAGCCTTGGCGGTGACGCACGGGGCAGACGGCGCCGACACGGAGGAAGGGCCCGATGCGGAGGCGAGAAGGGCAGTTGAAGCGAGCACGATGATTCGCATAACCCGATTGGCGAGCGGAAACGAGGAAGAGAATTTGCTCACGAAGTTACATCCGGGACCTCGTGCCGATGACGGGTCACCTGACGATTGCGACTAACAATGCGCGATCGCTGAAGCCATCGTTAATGCGCACTCGTTTCGGTCGTGCGCTGAATGTTGGGAAGCTTTCTTTCGAGTGACTGCTCGATTCGCCTCCGACAGTTGAGACTTCTGCATGGTCAATCCGTCGCCCGCTCCACTGCATCTGCTCTCGATCACGGTCCTTGCCACGCCGCTGGCGCTCTGTCGTCTCGCTCCGACGGAGGCCGTTCCTCCATGGGCGCTGTCGGCGCGAGCATTCGTGACCATCTCGCGTACGCCTACCGAGCTGTCCGTCGTCGCGGATGACGCGGTCGTGCCCCCGGAGGCGAGCGGCAATCGGCCGTATCGCGCGCTCCGACTTGAGGGGCCGTTCGCACTCGACCTCGTCGGCATCCTCGCACCGCTCGCAACGGTCCTCGCCGACGCAAGGGTTCCGATCCTTCCGATCGCCACCTACGATACGGACTACGTCCTCGTGCGCGAGAGCGCGCTTTCGCGGGCACTGGATGCGCTCACGCGCGCGGGATACACGGTCGTGGTCGAAGCCGCGTAACTGGAGCACAAGGGTTCTATCAAGCAATGTGGAGACAGCGGATCGGGGAGCGGAGTTGAGAGCATCCCTCGTTTAGCGATTTCACGGGTGAGGTAGGTGCCATGTCCGCACGAATGAAATTCTCCGGCAGCGCGCGACGGCTCTTCTGGCCGCTTTCGATCACCCTGCTCGTCGTCGACTGCACGACGAAGCGCGTCGTGGAGGCCGCCGTGCCGATGGTGGGGGGTGCCGCATCACCTCGTTGACGAAGTGGATGGCGCATAATGGGCATATGAACAAGCTCGCTCGGCTTACCGCGTGAGTCGGCCAACCGTCATTCTCTTACCGGGATTGCACGGCACCGCCAATCTGTGTCAGCGCTTCGTCGACGCTGCACCCCACGACGCATCGCCGCGCGTACAACCATTGCCGAACGATGCCCCGCTCGACTACGAGCAGCTCGCGGAATGGGTGGTCGCGCGACTCCCGTCGGAACCCGTCGTACTGATTGCGGAATCGTTCTCGGGGCCGCTTGCGCTCTTCGCTGCCGCTCGGGCGCCGAATGTGGTCGGTATCGTCCTGTGCGGGACCTTCGTGACAGCTCCGGCCCCGCCGATTCTCGCGAGACTTCCGAAAGTAGTCTTTGCCATAACGCCGCCCGTTGCAGCCATCAGCGCGCTCTTGACCGCCGGCGATTGGACGCTCGCGCGTGAGGTGCAGACGACCGTGAGAACGATTCCCGCGGATGTCATAACCTCGAGGTTGGTCTCGGCGCTCCACGTTGATGCCCGCGCTGAGCTCGAGCGCTTCACCAAACCGTTGCTCTGCATCAGCGCAAAGCGTGATTGGATCGTCTCCGCGCGAAGTACAGCGATGATTCGTGCCCTCAAGCCGTCCGCAGAGTTCGTGGAGATCGACGGACCGCACATGTTGCTCCAAACCAGATCGCGGCAGACGTGGCAGGTCGTGAGTGCATTTCTCGATCGAGTTCAGGGGAACAATCCCGCGCCACACAACGTCACCTCGAGCATATGAGCTCCATGCAGCGCGAAGAGCCGCTCGCTCTCCTCATCCTCGGAGCCGTGTGTCTCATCGCTTCCTATATCGGCGCACTCGAGCCAGGGACGTGGGTGCTCGAGGTTTTTCCGATCTTCATCGGCGATTCACGATCGCGAGCTCCTCGCCCTCCCGCATCGCGACGAAGCGAGCGCGTGAAGATGCGCTATCTCTCTCGGAGATGTTGTCCGCTCCGCGTTTCGTCTTCACTATTTCCTCTGGCGACAGGACGGGTGTCTTAGTGTGGGTTCGCGTCGCAACGATGGCCGATGTCCCGGCGCTACAGGAGCTCATCGCCACCTCGGTCCGCGGACTCAGTCTCGGCTTCTACACGCCTGAGCAGATCGAGGCGGCAATTGCCGCGGTGTTTGGCGTCGACACGCTGCTCATCGCGGATGGCACCTACTATCTCATCGACAGCCCATCCGGCCCACGCGCGATCGGCGGCTGGAGCTACCGGCGCACGCTGTATGGCGGCGACCAGATGAAGAGCGCCGAAGATCCAACGCTCGACCCTCGAACAGAGGCGGCGCGCATCCGCGCGTTCTTCGTTCGCCCGGATTCCGCACGCCGCGGCCTCGCGCGCCGATTATACGCGGAGTGCTCGCGAGCCGCCTACGCTCGAGGCTTTCGCCACTTCGAGCTGATGGCGACGCTTCCCGGCGTGCCTCTCTACTCGGCGCTCGGCTTTGCTCCGGTGGAGAACGTCGTACAGTCGCTCCGAGCCGACGTCGAGCTGCCGCTGGTGCGAATGACCCGGCGCATCGACGGGGTCTAAACGCTATCCTACGGCATGGATACACCCGAAGCCGCACTTCGCGACGCAGTTCGCTCGGCGCTCCCGCGACTCGAAGACATTCCAGACGTCGAAGCCAGGTGCCCTCGCGCGCCTGGCAAATGGTCGCGCAAGGAAATCGTCGGGCATCTCATCGATTCGGCGTCCAATAATCACCAGCGCTTTGTGCGCGCGCAGCTCACGAATGATCTCGTCTGCGCGACCTACGATCAGGACGCGTGGGTCGAGGCTCAAAGATACGTCGACGCTGACTGGCACGATCTCCGTGCGTTGTGGTCTCATTACAATCTCCATCTCGCGCACGTGATGGCAGCGTGCCCGCCGGACGCCCGCACTCGGCCGCGCGCGAAGCACAATCTCCATGAGGTAGCGTTTCGCGCCGTCCCCGCAGATCAACCGACGACCCTCGAGTTCTTCATGCGCGATTATGTAGTGCATCTCGATCATCATCTCGCGCAGATCTTCGATCATGAAGCGATGCATCAAGTCCGTTGATGCGAGACGCCGCTACTCGCGCTGGTGTTTCGGCGCGAGTCGCCATCGTGCTCGGGCTAGTCGGAGCTGCTTTCTGCTCACACGCACCCCGTCCTCTTTCCCGGAGCTCCGTGCCGAACGCCAGCGCCAGCGCCAGCCTCCCTCCCTGGTTCCCCGGCGTCTGGACTCGCGAGTGGATCGACCGCAGGGGCACGCGCAACGATCTCTTTGATGTGCGCTTCCTCCAGACGCCGACGCTGTTCGCCGACATGCGCATTCCGCGCGACCGCCCATCCTTCTCGCATGCGAAGTCGTTCGCGGACCTCAGCGACACCGATCTGCTCGCGCTCGCGAAGCAGCGCGGTTTCACCGGCAGCACCACCGTTGCGGGCGATCTCGCAACGTGGCATCACGAGATCGACTTCCAGCCGCCCGAGGGTACACCCGATATCGGACGTCTCGAGCGCATCGATGGCGCCCGTATGTACGAGCACGCGACCGACAGCTCGTACACCGAATCGTGGCGCTCGCTCAGTGATGGTGGCCGGAGTTTTCTCGTAATTCGCGTCGAGCACCTCAGTCGCCTCGATCGCACACTTCTCGTCGCAGGTGATCACTTCCTCTACGTCCGCAATCGGCGCACCGATCTCCCGGCTGCCGAATCGTTCGACTCACTCATCGCCAGTGCACACGGCGAACGCGCAACGATCATCGAGTATCTCGATTGCGAATTTTCGGCGGGGCGCGTCCGCTCGGGCACGGTTCCGTGGGAGATCGAGCGATCGACGCTCCCGTGGCGAGAAGGGAAGCATCTCGGCTTCGTCGACAGCGTGATGATCGACGATGCGGGGAGCATCGTCGATCGAGCTTCGAGTCACGACCAGTGGTCCGTGCCCGTGAACACACTGACGCTCGCCGCACGAATCGCACTGTTCCCGCCGCTCAGATAAGGTGCGAGCGCGTTCCATTCGTTGTGGCTCATCAAAATTAAATCCAACCGGCGAGTTCGTGCGTAGATGAGGTGCGAACGACTGCTCCTGGCTTCCGGGTGTGGCATGGCGGCAACTTCCTTGCACTGTCGGCGCAAGCCGACACGCACTGTGCCTTAAACCACGCGGAGAATCATGATCAATACCCAGCGACTCACGCCCTGCCTCTGGTTCGACGACGGGGCCGAGGACGCCGCAAAACTCTACACCGGCATTTTCAAGAATTCGAAGATCACCGCGACGACTCGCTATACGGAGGCCGGCAGGGAGACGCATGGTCGCGCTCCCGGATCGGTCATGACGATCGCCTTCACGCTCGACGGTTCGAAATTCACTGCTCTCAACGGTGGACCACTCTTCAAGTTCACCGAAGCAGTCTCCTTTCAGGTGAGCTGCGCGAACCAGCAGGAGATCGACTACTACTGGGATAGTCTTTCGGCCGGTGGAGACACGAAGGCGCAGCAGTGTGGGTGGCTGAAGGACAAGTTCGGGCTCTCATGGCAGGTGGTGCCGAATAACATGGGCGAGCTTCTCAAGGCTGACGACCGCGCTGCGAACGAGCGTGTCATGGCGGCGTTCATGAAGATGAAGAAGATCGACATAGACGCGTTGCGTCGAGCGAAAGCGGGGGATGTATCAGATGAGAGACGATGAACCAACGAGGACTGGATGACTGAGCCGGCACGTCGTGAGCTGCCCGTGGTCCGCACAGGGCAGGGAGAGGTCAAGCTCTCGCGCAAGCAATTCGAGGACCGATTTCGTGAGCGCTTCTACGACCCTTCCTTCGATGCAGTGAAATCGGAGCTCGATCGCATCGTGGATGTGGCGTGGACCAACTACGACGAATATCACAAGAGCCCGCGCACGCGAAAGGCCGGCCCCGATTTCGAAAACCCCGACTTCGATCTCCCGGTTGAATGGCTGGCTACGCGAGCGAGCATTCTCGCTGCCCAGAAGACGCACGATGATCCGTCGTCACCTCGCCGAGTGCTGCTCGTCTGCGCGTCCTCGCGCAACGACAAGACGTGTCCGGGCGAAATATCGAAGACCAGCCGGCTCGTCGAGATCGCCCGCGCTGTAGTCGCGGAGAAAGACGGCTTCGAGTGCGATGTGCTGGATCTCAGCCATCTCACGGCCGCCTACGGTCGACAGATATTGCCGTGCAAGTCCTGCGTCTCCACCGCAATGCCGCTCTGCAACTGGCCGTGCTCCTGCTATCCGAACCACGCGATGGGCCAGGTCAACGACTGGATGAACGAGCTCTATCCGCGGTGGGTGGCCGCGCACGGAGTCATCATCGTCACTCCGGTGAACTGGTATCAGGCGCCGACCGTCCTCAAGGCGATGATCGATCGCCTCGTCTGCGCCGATGGCGGCAATCCCGATCCGACGCGCACGCACGGCAAGAAGCCGGATGAGGCAAAGGCACTCGAGCTCGCTGGTTGGGATTTTCCGAAGCATCTCTCCGGTCGCGTCTTCGGCGTCGTCGTGCATGGCGACGCGGCGGGTACGGAGGTGCTCCGTCGCAATCTCACCGACTGGCTGCTCGACATGGATCTCATCCGCGCCGGCAACGGTGCGACGATGGACCGCTATATCGGCTATTACGAGCCATACGCCACGAGTCACGAGGCGCTCGATCGTGACGAGGCCGTGCAGGAAGAGACGCGCAACGTAGCCCGGTCGGTGGTGGAAGCGATTCGGCTGCGGCACGCCGGCAGGTACGAGCGTCCTGATGATGACCTCCCCTCTGTCCGCGAAAAGTGACAGATGGAACCCGAGGCTTGGAAAGAACTGGATGCACGCTGAAAGGAGTTCTTCCCGCGCCGCGGGCCGCAACGCACCCTGCGCGCTCGCTTGGACGCATCGCCGATTAGCGCGCTCGAATCTCCGCGCGCTGGCATTACCGGTGCATTAGACGAAGACAGTTGGCGCACATTCGACTCATTTCCCGGTAATCGGAGGAACTCCTAAATGTTCAGAAAAATCTCGGCCGTCATGTTCGCGTTGGTGCTCGTCGCAGGCCTCGGTAACGCGGCCCAGGCACAGCACAGGCGTGGTATGGTCCTCCTCGGGGAACGGCACATCGATGGTCGCGTGGACAGCGACAAAATCGACATCGGCAGGGACAGAGGCACCTTCCGCGCGATTCAGTTCCGCGTCCAGGGTGGCGATGTGCGCTTCGAAAAGATCCAGATCAAGTATCTGAACGGCGAGCGCGAGGACATCGACGTTCGCAGTGACATTCGAGCCGGTGGACGCACACGTATCATCGGCCTCCCGGGCAATCGCCGTGTGATCGAGAGCATCGCGATGTGGTACAGCAAGGGCGAATGGCGCACACGTCCGCAGGTCAGGGTGTACGGCGTTCGGTAACGGATCCACCGCTCCATCGGTTGATCACGAATCCCCCGCCCGGCCAGCGGGGGATTTTTGTATCCGTGAGCGGCGACCCATTTTTTCCTGTGTGGCCATCGACGTCCTTCGCCTCGCTACGCCCCATTGCGAAAATATTTTTTCCGCCGTGTCGATTCCAGCCGCCCTCGTTCGACGTGTATGTAGAGCCGCGATATGGAGAGCTAACTTCATCCGCGGACATTTCAACGTCGATCCGGAGACCGGACAATGAAGTTCATGATGCTGCTCAAGGCCGATAAAATCACGGAAGCCGGGACCATGCCCTCTGAAGAGGTGCTCGTCGCCATGGGCAAGTACAATGAGGAGCTGATCAAGGCCGGTGTGATGCTCGAAGGCGAGGGACTCAAGCCGAGCTCGAAGGGCGCGCGCGTTCGACACGCTGGCGGCAAATCGACGGTTACCGACGGGCCCTTCGCCGACACGAAAGAGTTGATCGCAGGTTTCTGGATGATTCAGGTCAAGTCGAAGGCCGAAGCGATCGAATGGGCGAAGCGCGTCCCCTTCGATTCCAACGGCGGCGAGATCGAGCTGCGTCAGGTATTCGAGGCGTCTGATTTCACGCCCGATCTCTACCCGTCCGCCGAGGCGCGGAGCGTCATGCAGAAGGAAGACGAGTTTCGCAAGCGCAGCAACAGCTGATCCATCACACAACAACGGAGAACCACGATGATCACACATCTTCACGCGACGACAATCGTCGTCTCGAACCAGGACAAGGCAATCGACTACTTCGTGAACGTCCTCGGCTTCGAAAACACCGATGACGTACCAATGGGTCCGTCGATGCGCTGGGTCACCGTCGCTCCGAAAGGCGCCGCGACTCGCATCGCGCTTTCGCTGCCGGATTGGTATACGAAGAAGCCATCGCTCGAGATGGGGATCAATACCGCCATTGCCTTCGCGGTTGATGACATGAAGTCGACCTACGCAGAGCTCAAGAAGCGTGGCGTGAACTTCAAGAGCGAGCCCGAAATGATGCCCTGGGGCAAGCCGGGCGTCTGGTTTCTCGACCCCGACAACAACGAGTTCTTCATGGCCGAGAGCTGATCGCAGCTCCTCTCGATTCCAACAGCAGAGCCACTTCACGCATTTGCCCGACTCGCGCGCCATGCGAAATCGTGAGCACGAAGTGATCGGGAATTTCCAGTTGCGTCGATCATTCGGGCGATCTGTCTCGTGCTGTACGTGATTCCGCGCACCGTCCGCGTCGAGAATCCGCTCTTCAGCCACGTGCTGTTCCCGACTTACATCGGCGCCCTCCCGTGGGTCGGGCTCTCCTTGCGCGACACGCGCGTGCGCACGCTCATTTCCTGAGACCTACAACGGGATGCGGAGTGCGAATGCGATTCTTGTGTCTGATCCATCTGAACGAGCCCGAGATGGCTGCTCTACCACACGCCGTCATGAACGATCTCAACGTCCGCCATCTCGCGCTCAATGATGACCTCCGTGCGAGCGGCAACTTCGTCGAAGCATCGGCGCTCGAGTCATCCGCGAGAGCCGTGCGTCTGCAGCTGCGCGGCGACAGAAAATCCGTCGTCGACGGACCGTTCGCCGAGACGAAGGAGCTCGTGGCGGGATTCTACCTCATCGACGCCCGTGACATGCAGGAGGCGATCGGGATCGCGTCGCGCTTCCCGAGTGCGCCGTACGGCACCGTCGAAATCCGGCCCACACGCGAGCTCGAGGTCGACGGCAGTCCGGCGTAGCGCTCCGCGCGGGGTTGCACGCGCGATGCACGCTCGCCTGATTGCACCGCATGACGGCCACCGCCACACAGCTCGCCATCGACGCAGTCTGGAGAATCGAGTCCGCGAAGTTGATCGCGGGACTGGCGCGCGTCGTGGGTGACATTGGACAGGCCGAGGATTTTGCGCACGATGCGCTCCTGATCGCGCTCCAGAAATGGCCCGAGAGCGGCGTGCCGGACAATCCGGGCGCCTGGCTCATGGCCACGGCCAAGCATCGCGCGATCGACTCGCTGCGGCGCGTCAAGCTCCTCGAGCGCAAGCACGAGCTCCTCGGCCACGAGCTCGACGCCGCGCAGGAGTCCGCGATCCCCGATCTCGACGCGGCGATCGACGACGACATCGGTGACGACCTGTTGCGCCTCGTCTTCGCCGCATGTCACCCGCTGCTCTCCACCGATGCACAGGTCGCGCTCACGCTGCGGCTGCTCGGAGGTCTCACCACCGACGAGATCGCGCGCGCCTTTCTCGTTCCCGAGCCGACGATCGCGCAGCGCATCGTGCGCGCGAAGAAGACGCTCAACGAGGCGAAGGTGCCGTTCGAAGTGCCGCATGGTGCCGAGCTCGAGGCGCGACTCTCCTCGGTGCTCGGCGTGATCTATCTCATCTTCAACGAGGGGTACGCGGCCACCGCAGGCGACGACTGGATGCGTCCGGCGCTGTGCGACGATGCGCTCAGGTTCGGGCGCATTGTCGCTGAGCTCGCGGCCGAGGAGCCGGAAGTGCACGGTCTCGTCGCGCTGATGGAGATCCAGGCCTCGCGGGCGCGCGCGCGCGTGGGTCCCAATGGCGAGCCGGTGCTCCTGCTGGATCAGGATCGCGCGAAGTGGAACTACGTGCTCATTCGCCGCGGGCTCGATGCGCTCGCTCGCGCGGAGGCTCTGGGCGGTGCGGCAGGGCCGTACGCGATGCAGGCTGCGATCGCTGCGTGTCATGCGCGCGCGCGCGCGGGCGACGAGACCGACTGGGAGCGGATCGCGTCGCTCTATGGCACACTCGCGCTGCTCACGCCATCGCCGGTGATCGAGCTGAATCGCGCCGTCGCTATCTCGATGGCGCGCGGGCCCGCGGCGGGACTGGCCCTCACGGATGCGCTGAGGTCGGAACCGTCGATGAAGAAATATCATCTGCTGCCGAGCGTGCGGGGCGATCTGCTTGCGAAGCTGGGGCGCGCAGCAGAGGCTCGCGAAGAGCTCGAGCGCGCGGCTTCGCTCACCCGCAATGCGCGCGAGCGCGAGCTCCTCCTCGCGCGCGCGGCCTCGCTGCAGTAGCGTTACCCTACTGCGCTGGTGACGCGCGCCAATCTGACCTTCCCCCTACTCGAGATCCCTATCATGTGCATCCGCGTCCTCGCGATGACCATCGCTCTCACCTCGCGTCCTTGCCTCGCCGTGGCGCAGGGTGCTCCCGTCGCCGAGTCGTTTCGCGAGGCGACCGCATCGGCATCCAAGAGGCTGCAGGCAGCCGCTGAGGCGATGC
>JBDTXL010000536.1:0-2961 GCA_040006195.1 Gemmatimonadota bacterium
CGTCGCCCTCGCGCCGGCGCTCGACGTTCGGCATCTCGTCGTCGCGGGCGAGCAGCGGCAGCGGGCAGTGAACGACGTGTCGTTCACCATCCAGCCGCGCGAGATACTTGGTATCGCCGGGGTGGAAGGGAATGGCCAAAGCGCGCTCATCGAAGCGATCGCCGGCCTTCGCAGCGTAGAGAGCGGCGAGATTTTCCTCGGCGGCGCCGACGTCACGTCGATGGCTGTGAGCGACAGGGAGGAGCGCGGCCTCGCCCACATTCCCGAGGATCGCCACCGCCGCGGCCTCGTGCTCGACTACTCGATCGCCGACAACCTCATCCTCGGCCGCCAGCGATCGTACCAGCGCCGCGGCGGAATGCTCGACCGCGCGCGCATCCTCGCAGACGCGCGCGCTGCCATCGCGGTGTCGGACATTCGGCCATCGGATCCGATGATGCCCGTGCGCGCGCTCTCGGGCGGCAATCAGCAAAAGGTCGTGATCGCGCGCGCCCTCTCGCGCGAGACGCCAGTGCTCCTCGCAGCGCAGCCCACGCGCGGCGTCGACGTCGGCGCGATCGAGCTCATTCACGCGCGCCTCCGCGCGGCGCGGGATTCGGGGACGGCGATACTGCTCGTGTCGGCCGATCTCTCCGAGATACTCGCGCTGAGCGATCGCGTGGCGGTGATGTACGGCGGGCGCATCGTCGCGATCGTTCCACGCAGCGTGGCGAGCGAAGAGATGCTCGGGCCGCTCATGACGGGAGCCTCCGCGTGAGCGATCTCGACGCCACAGCGATGCGCGAGGAGAATCCGAGCACCGTGAGCGAGACGATGGTGATCGTCCGCTCGCGTGACGTACGCAATCGTGTGATCGAAGCGGTGCTCCCGCCGCTCGTCGCGCTCCTCGTGTCGATCGTCGTCGGCGATCTGCTCATCCTCGCGGTCGGGCAATCGCCGGGCGCCGTGTATCGGCTGATGCTCGAAGGGACATGGGGGAATGCGTACGGCTTCGGGCAGGTGCTCTACAAGACGACGACGCTCATCTGTACGGGACTCGCGGTTTCGATCGGGCTTCGCGCGGGGCTCTTCAACATCGGAGCAGAGGGGCAGCTCGCCGCGGGCGGAATGGCGGCGGCCCTCGTTGGGCTCGCGCTGCCCGTTGGAACGACGGCCGTCATTGCGGTACCGCTCTGCGTGCTCGGCGCACTTGCCGCCGGAGGCGCGGTGGGATTCGTCCCCGGCGCGCTGCGCGCGAAGTGGGGTGCGCACGAGGTGATCACGACGATCATGCTCAACTTCATCGTCCTCGCCTTCCTGAGCTGGCTAGTCTCCGCACATCTGCGCGTCCCCGAGACGCTCCACACTCCGGCCATTCACGCCGGAGCGCTGCCGCGACTTTCTGTTCTCTGGAACGGCTTTCACGGATCTGCTGCGAATGGTTCACTTTTCATTGAACTATGCGCAGCACTGATTCTCGGCTGGTACCTGTTTCGCACGCGCGGCGGCTTCGAGCTACGTGCCGTCGGGCTTCAACCGGATGCCGCGGAGAACGCCGGTATCAATGTCGGCCGCACCTGGATTCGGGCGCTCACCCTCAGCGGCGCGCTCGCGGGACTCGGCGGGATCAACTTCGTGCTCGGCTACGAGCGCTACTACGAAGAGGGATTCGCAACGGGCGCCGGTTTCCTGGGGATAGCCGTGGCACTGGTCGGGCGCAGCAATCCGCTCGGCGTCGTGTTCGCCGCGCTCTTCTTCGCGACGCTGTCGCAGGGCGGACTCGCGATCAACGCGCTCGTGCCGAAGCAGATGGTCGACGCGCTTCAGGGTGTCGTGATCCTCGCGATGGCCGCATCGGTGCCCGAGGTGCGGCGCCTCCTCGCGCAGGCGCGCGGGAAGCGATGAGCACCGCGCTCGCCTTCCTCGCGCAGACGCTACGGATCGCGGTGCCCTATCTCTTTGCTGCCGCGGGCGGAGTGCTCGCCGAGCGCGCGGGGATCATCAGCCTGACGCTCGAGGGTTTCATGCTCGGCGGCGCGTTCAGCGCGATGCTCGGCAGCTACTGGTCCGGCAGCCCGTGGATCGGCGCGCTGTGCGGCATCGCCGGCGGAGTCGCACTCGCGTTGCTGCACGCAGTGTCGACGATCCGCTTCAAGGCGGATCAGGTGGTGAGCGGCATTGCGATCAATCTGCTCGCGGTCGGGCTCACGCGATATTTCCTCAAGCTCGTCTTCGACAGCTCGTCGAACTCGCTGCGAGTGGCGGGATTTTCGGCGGGAACGAGTACCGGCTCGCTCATCGGTGGACTGCTGCACAATCCTCTGATACCGCTCGGGCTACTGATCATTCCCGCGGTTGCGTGGCTGCTGTATCGCACGCCCTTCGGACTTCGCGTGCGCGCGGTGGGCGAGCATCCCGAGGCGGCGACGACGGTCGGCGTTTCAGTGACGCGCGTGCGCTACGTCGCCGTCGCACTCTCAGGTGCGCTTGCCGCGCTCGGCGGTGCATATCTGGCCCTCGATCAGCATCAGTTCACGGATGGGATGAGCGCAGGGCGTGGCTTCATTGCGCTGGCGGCGATCATTTTTGGACGCTGGGATCCTGTGCGCGCCGGGATCGCCTGTTTGTTTTTTGCGGCGGCCGAGACGCTGCAGATCCAGCTGCAAGGGATGCAGGCGATTCCGTCCCAGTTCGTGCAGATGATTCCGTACGTGCTCACCATCGTCGCGCTCGCGGGGCTGGTGGGCCGAGCGATGCCGCCGGCGGCGCTCGGCAGAGAGTAGCTTTCGCGCGTGACGGACTTCCTGCAGAAGCGCCTCGATTTGATGCGCACCGGCGACGCCGGCAAGCTCAGCGTGCTGATGTTCACCGCGTTCATCGATATGGTGGGCGCGTTGATGATCATCCCGCTCCTACCGTTCTACGCCAAGCGCTTCGGCGCGAGCGACTTTGCGGTCATGGCGCTCGTCGCATCGTTCTCGG
>JBDTXL010000537.1:0-5477 GCA_040006195.1 Gemmatimonadota bacterium
CGAGATCGTGAGGGAGTTCGCGGAGCGCGAAGCGTGCCGGTGCTGATGTGCCGGCACGACGTGGACGGCCGGCTGGTGATCGTGTTGCACGACCCCGAGGTGCCGCGAGTGTTCGGTCGCGCACGCCGAATGGAAGACCAGCGCGCGGGAACCCGGGCGCTACGTCTTGCGCTCGCAACGAGCGGCATTACGCAACAGCGTGAGGCGATCTCTATCTCGCACACGGAGGGATCGGCCGCGGCGCTGGTAAGCGCCGGCGGAAGGATGATCGGCGTCGACCTAGTAGTGGTGGCGCGCGTGACGGAGCGGCACGCCAGCGCCGTGCTCACGCGTCAGGACTGGGTCGCGCTCGAGGCGATTCCGCTTGCGCTGCGACCGGCGCTGGGTTGGGCGATGAAGGAAGCCGCGGCGAAGGCCACCGGCGCCGCGCAGCACTACTTCCCGACGAGAATCCGTCTCCTCGCGACTCGCGCACGCGGCTTAACAGGTGCGCAACTCGCCGACGCCACCGGCACGACCTTCGACGGCGACTGGCTACTGTTCGGCGGCCTCCTCTGCGCAACCGTTGTCGAGAACGTCGCCCTGCCTTCCTGAACAGTCTTGCTCAGACCAGATGCAGCACCAGCGCCTTGCGCAAGTGAACCCCTACCTTGGCGAAGATGCGCTCTCCGTGATGTCGCGCGGTGTGGATGCTCATGCCGAGCGCGCGGCCGATGTGCGCATCACTCGCACCCTCCGCCAGGAGTAGCGCGACCTCGACTTCACGCGGCGTCAGCCGGAAAAGTGAGCTCAGACGGGCGGTGGTCGGCAGCGAGGATCCCAGGCGCTCGACGAGCACGAGCACGTGTGCGGGCGTGGTGTGCTCGAGCCGCGGCGCCGTGCCCCATAGCCGATACACTGCACGGTTCGTTGCCAATCGCACGTCACTCAGAAGCGCACTCCCGCGCGGCGGCACGCCGGAAGCCAGACTCAGCCGCCGCCAGCGATTGCGGCAACCTTGTATTAGGTAACGCGATGCGAAAGCCGGGACTCGAACCCGGACGGGTTTCCCCACTGGATCCTAAGTCCAGCGCGTCTACCAATTCCGCCACTTCCGCAGGGTCTACCCCCCGACTTCGGGCCACGGGCCCAAAGTGGGAGCGATCTACTCATAGGCTCGCCTTTTTGTGATCCGCGACGCCCGCCGGAACTTAGCCACCTTTGCCAGCGCCCCGTTCAGATCTTCCGACTGCGAAATGCCGTAGCGGCGGTACACATCCGCGGTCTTGAAGCGCGCCGGAGCAATCGCCGCCGGCCGCGACACGCCCGCCGCCGTTGTTTGACAGCGCACGCCGCCGCGTCAGCGCACCCGCCGCGCGACGTCGAGCTGCCCGTCGTCGGAGTGGATCAGAATGGATCGTACCCGCCCGGACGCGTCGCGCGCAAAGAGGATGATGCTCGGAGCGCCGGGAAGGAAGAACGCGTCCCGGTAATTGACCAAGGCGAAGCCCCCCGCGCGAGGACATGCACGCTATCCACAGTATACGTAGTCAGATCCTTATGATCCGCGTGACCGACCACCTGAGCTCTCTTGGATCGAACGCCGTCTTCATCGTTGTGAACAGCGTCCGCTGCGAGATCCGTGCGAAATTTGCTAGAATCGCCGCGAAAAAAAACTTCGATCTGCTCAACGACGAGCTGCCAAATCACGCTGTCTGGTGTCGACGGACCGGACTGACCTTCTCTTGGGCGAGGAGCGAGCTTGCGGCCAGTTCGCGACGTCGGCATCGCAATTGTCGGGTGATGGAACCTATTACCGAGAAGGCTGGAAAGCGGAAGCCCGGCTAGTGTCACTCTTTCGTGGAAGGCGCACCTAAGGATGAGCTTCTCGTCCTCTCATCAGCCATCCGATCGGAATGCATACTGCTACCGCCGCGACGATCCACAGTCCGCTCTTCCAGTCTGCTAGAATGAACAAGAGCAGCAAAGCTGTGTCGATGAACAACGCGATAGCAGGAAGCGAAGGATACCCCACAGCCAAGTAGGGGCGAGGCAAATCCGGTGACGCCTTCCGCAGCCTGAAGATCGAGGCTTCGGCCACAATCACCGGCAGCAGGCCCAACGCACCCATCATTAGGAATACCAGCTCAAACTTGCCGGTAAGCGCGAGCAACAAAGAAAAAACCGCAGTGATGATGAGGGCGACGCTGGGCGTGCCTCCTTTGTTCACTCGCCTCGCAGCTGCTGGAAAAAGGTCCTCATCCGCCAAGCCATAAAGGATGCGCGAGCCGACCATGATGTTGGCGTTATTGGCGCTAACGATGATTATGATGGACGCCGCTGCGATGATTTTGATGCTGAGCGGCCCCAAAATCTTTGACAGGGCCAAGGCAATTGGGAGCTTCGATGACTGAAGCTCCTGAAGCGGTAGCGCGTGAATGAGTGCGGCGTTGACGAGAAGATACACAAATGAGACCGCTGCGATTGAAGAGAAAAGTGCGCGCGGTATGTTCTTGCCCGGCGACTTGTCCTCTTCCGAAAAGTACGCCGGATTTACCCACCCTGCCATGACGCCAAGGATCAGCTGATAAGCGACGATCATCCCCCAGAATGAGAGCGGTTTGATCACAGCACGTGCTGTTGCAGGATCGATTACCGAGGCGCTCGGCACCAGAAATACGGCGACGGCTAAGCCTATTAGAAGGGCAAGCTTAAGGGAGCTGCCGAAGATCTGTATTGCGCTGCCTTCCCGGACCCCGGCCAAGTTAATGACGAACAGGCACAAGGAGATTGCCGCGCCTACTGTGCCCTGATGACCGCGCAGCGACGGGATGATCAGCGCCACAAACTCGCCGCCGGCGATCGACAGGGCAGCGATTGCAGCGACTTGATTGAGCCAGTCCGTCCACCCAATGAGCAATCCGCCCGGCCGTCCGAACGCCGCCTTTGCGGGCACAAAAAGACCACCCGACATTGGGAGAGCGGTCATTACCTCCGCTATCACATTCGCACTAAGCATCGCTTGGAGGCCAGCCGCAACCCAGAGCCCCAGTGCAACCCAGCGGATTGGAACCCCGTCGATCACAGCGCCGGGAGCTCTGAGAATGCCGCCGCCAATCATCGAGCCGACTCCAACCGCAAGGCCGAATGCCAAGCCAAGAATACGGAGAAGTGGTGTGCGCTTAGGCTTTGGAGTGACTGCCGCGATTACCAACATCATAATGTTCTCCTCGGCGCGTTCGTCGCATGGCGTACAAATGTCCGCAACTGGGTCGAATGCGGTCCGTCCGCGACGGGCGAAAAGTGCACCTAAGCTCCGGCGCGCGTTGGACAGCGGCCGAAGGCGAGGCTATTCGGTGTAACAGGCCCATCGCTCTTGCGTCGGACGACTCCTGTAGAATCAAGCATCGACAGGTAAGTGTTGTCGACGTTAGGCAACAAGATCAATCCATCCGGAGCCTGTCGAGCCAACAGCGCTCCTTTGCCGGTCGGCGCGAACTTCGTTTTCGATCATGAGGAGAGGACGAGGCAATTACCCTCCATTGCGGGAGCTGCCAATTCATCGTCAGCAAGCTGCTAAGGTAGAGCAGCAGCCCCCCCTTTTCGCAATCGCTGCCTCGAACTTTGCGTCCGCTTTGTAGCCGTCGCGCCCACCTCGCGGCAGCCGGGAGCTCGACCGCCGACGCGACCGTTCCATATTCTCTTCGAAGCTGGCCGAGACTGCGGTACGCTCGCGGTAGAGGGGCACAGCCGCAGGGCGGGGAACGAACCCACCCAGTCGGTCTGTTTATCTCGAGAGGACTCCGAGTTCGTTTCAACTCGCGTGACTACCTCGTCATATTACTAGCGCTTCAGGTTCCACGATCAGTTCTCTCGAATCAGGAAAGCCGTGCTTTCGCAGCAACCGTCTTCTCGTTCGAAATCGCAGCCGCTACGTGATCGCAGGCTGTCGCTCCTTCTCACCGCAGCAGCGCTGACGGGAATTCTCGCGCTTCGTCCCGACTTCGCCGCGAACATCCCATGGCAGACGATCGCTGGATGCGCCCTGCTCGTCGTGAGCATCGGCGGCGCCGTCGCATCCGCGATGCGCACCGGTGACCTCTACGCCGACACACTCGCTCGCTCCTCGTGGCCCGGGAAGCACGAGCCCCGGTAGTCGCGTTCGAACATCATAGATGAAAAAATTCGCCCGGCGCGCAAGTGCACGCCGGGCGAATTTTCTTTCCCGCACCTTCACTGCTACACCGTCAGATCTCAGTATCCCGGATTCTGCGTCAGCCCCGGCGCGACATCGATCTCCGACTGCGGGATCGGATACAGCGTCTGCGTCGGGTCGATGTCCAACACCGTGGCAGCAATGCCGAGGCGGACCAGATCCGGCCAGCGATCCCCCTCGAGCGCGAGCTCCAGACGACGCTCCGCGACGATCGCGTCGATGACCTGCTGCTGCGTGTTCGACCCCAGCGAGAAGATCGGCGCGTTCGCTCGTACTTGCGTGCGGTTCATCTCCGCGACCGCTTCCGGCAGCCGGTTCAGGCGCGCCAGTGCCTCTGCGCGGATGAGGACGATCTCGCCCAGCCGCAATACCGGGAAGTGCTCGGTTCCGGTGATCGAGCGGTACTTGCTGCCGTACCGGCGGCTCCCTGCGAAGGAGATGTTCCACTGGCCGCGAAGATCGTTCGGGTCGTACGCCGCGAGGAGATTCGTCGTCGGGCGCAGCGTGTACGTGCCTCCACGCGCCTTCGCGAAATAGTCGTACGAGAGATAGCTCTGCTGATCGCCGATCGGGGTTGCGATTACGCGAAAGATGTCTTCGCTGGTTTCTGTGCCGGTGACCGTAAAGAGGTCCGGATAGCTGGACACGAGCTCGTAGCTAAAGTCGTCTTCGACGGCTGCCGCCTCCGACTCGGCGCCGGCGTAGTCGCCCTTGTAGAGGAGCACGCGCGCACGGAGCGCGCGAACCGCGCCGGCGGACACGGTCGTGGTCGAGGCGCTATCGATGATTCCCGCCTGCGCCGAATCCAGATCCTTGAGAATCTGGTCGTACACGGTCGCCACCGTTGCCCTCGTGAGGCTCGCACCGGCGGTCGCATCGGTGGTGGGATGGAGCTGCAACGGAACTCCACCGTAGTATTTCACCAGATCGTGATACATGAGCGCACGGACGAAATACGCCTCGCCCGTGATCTGGCCGCGTGTGTCGGCGTCGAAATTATTCAGCGCCCCGACCTTGTCGAGGATCTCGTTCGCCCGGTTGATGTTGTCGTACGCCTGAGACCAGATGCTGAGCGCAGTGCCATTGAACGCGTGCATGGCATTGTCGTCGATCTCGGCGTAGGATGTCGAGGTGCCGCTATTCTCCGCGTTGTCCGAGCTCAGGTCACCGACTTCGACGAAATCGGAGCCGTAGCTGCTCAGGCTTTGCAAACCGTGATACATGCCTGCGAGCGCCGCGCGCGCCGACGTGGAGTCGGTGATCGCGTTCGGCGTGGGAATGG
>JBDTXL010000538.1:0-2918 GCA_040006195.1 Gemmatimonadota bacterium
TTTAGCCGTGGCGCCGAACCCGCGCCGGTCGTCGTCGTACTGTCCGTTTCAGGGGAGTAGATGCTGCCAGTTCCCAATCCGAAAGTCCTCTTCAAGTCCATGTCCGACGGAGCTGTGCTGTTCTCCACGGACAATGAGGTCTATTTCGGTCTCAACAGCGTCGGCGCGCGCGTCTGGGAGCTCCTGCCCCCCGTCTGCAATACGTTCGACGAGCTCTGTACTCGGCTCACCGGCGAATATCCGGAAGTCGACCGCTCGATCATTGAAACCGATGTCAAGGAACTGCTCGGCGACCTGACCGCACACAAGCTCGTCGCCGTCCGCGTGGAGGGGCAGAATGATCAGTCGAGCGCGACCCGCGTTCCTGCGCAGGTTGGCAAGGCTTAGCGCTCGCGATCTGCTCGACATCGCCGAAGCGCAGCTCGAGCTCATCGTCTCCCAGACAATCGTCGCCACCCGCCGCACCGGACAGCTCGTCGCGCGCGCCGCACTCGATCCGTTCGGCGACGACACAGCACCCCCCAACGCAGCACCGGCGAGCGTCGACCCGCGCCCGGAACAGCTCGCGCTCGCCGTCATGCGCGCGGCGGAGAATGGCGTCTTCCGCCCACTCTGCCTCGTGCGGTCCGTTGCGCTCAAACGACTGCTCGACCGCCACGGCTTCGACGGGAGCATCGTCAAGATCGGAGTGCGCATGAGCCGCGGACGCTTCGCGGCTCACGCATGGGTCGCCTACGACGACCAGATACTCGGCGACCAGGAATGGCACGTGAAGTCGTTCGCCGAGCTCGATCAAGTGAATGTGATGGATCACGCGTGAGCGTCATTCTCGCGGTTGTCGGCGACGACAGCGCATCGATCGACGACTCCGGCATTCGCCGCGCGCTCGCCGCGATGCACGACGCGGCGGATGATCGCGTCGCGATCTGGCGCGGTGCCGGCGCGACGCTCGCAGTCGCGCGGCAGCCGTGGGAGCTCTCGCCATCGATGTCGGGCGACGCGCTCGTCGTCACCGATGGCGAGATCACCGTCGCCGCCGACGCGTCGATCTACTATCGCGACGATCTCCGCGCTGCGCTCGCGCGCGCAGGCGTCGCCGCCTCAGGCGAGAGCGCGAGTCATCTCATCCTCGCCGGCTACCGCGCGTGGGGCGCGGACGGCGCGGCGCCTCTCGAGGGTGACTTCGCTTTCGTGATCTGGGATGACTCCACGAAGCGCGTCGTCGCCGCCCGCGATTTTTCAGGGAAGCGCACGCTGTATCACGCGCGACTCGCCAATGGCTCGCTCGCTCTCGCGACGAGCCCCGCCGGCGTGCTCGCGCTTCCCGGCGCCAACACCGGGCTCAATCTCGCTGCCATCGCCGAGACGGCCGCCGGCATGTGGGGCGGCGGTTCCGAGACCGCGTACGAATCGATTCGAGTGCTGCAGGGCGCACAAACGCTCACGCTCGAGCGCGGCGCCGAGTTGCGGCTGCATCAGCACTGGGCTCCTCCGCGCCCATCTACGCGCGGTGAGCCACCGTTCGAGGAAGCGGCCATCGAGCTGCGCAAGCTCCTCACGCGCGCGGTGGTGGAGCGACTCGACACCGAGGGCGACACGACGATCTGGCTGAGCGGCGGCTGGGACTCGCCCGCAGTCTTCGCCGCAGGCGCGAGCGCGCTCGAAGCGAGTAATTCGTCGCACAAGCTGCTGCCGGTCTCAATCAGCTATCCCGAGGGAGATCAGGGGCGCGAGGACGAGCTGATTCGCGAGATCGCCGCGCGTTGGAATGCTGACGTTCACTGGCTCGATATCCAGAACATCCCCTTCTTCGACCACCCCGCCGAGCGCGCCCAGGCCCGCGACGAGCCCTTCGCGCACCCGTTCGAGATGTGGCATCGTTCCCTCGCTCGTGGTACCCGCGCAACGAATTCCCGGGTCGCATTAGAAGGCGTCGGCGGCGACCAACTGTTCCAGGTCTCCGAAGTATTTCTTGCCGATCTCCTCCGCACCGGCCGACTCGGCGAGCTCGCGCGGGAGTGGAAGGCGAAGGGAATGTCGGGCTCCGGCTTTCGAACCTTCTTCCGCTGGGCGATTCAGCCCAACCTCTCGCGCCCGGCGCTCGCGCTCGCCCAGCTAGCTCGCGGTGGTCGCCCACTGGTTGGCTACCTCGAGCGCGCGCTCCCGCCGTGGATCACGCCGAGCTTCGTCCGCACGCATGCACTCGACTCACGCGATCGCCTCTACGCCCCTCGCGTGACGCATCGCGATCGTTCTGATCGTGAAACAGCTTGGTATCTGTCGCACCAGTATTTCCCGAAAGTGTTCGGTGTGACGTCGAGTTTTGCACGCGACGAAGGCGTCGAAATTCGCTCACCGCTCTACGACAGGCGGGTGATCGAGTTCGCTCTCACGCGTCCTCGCGAGGAGCGATCGCAGGGGACCGAGACGAAAAAGCTCCTTCGTGCGGCCATGCGCGGGCTCCTTCCAGACTCGATTCTGGCGCCCCGCGCGAAGCGTACGGGGGAGACAGGCGGCTATTTTACGCGCTCGATGCGCCAGCAGCTGCTCGCAATCGTAGACACCGTATTCGAGGACTCACAGTTGGCACGCGCTGGCGTGATCGATGCATTAGCGTATCGACAGTCGGTGGTCGAGTACGCGAGGGGAGTGCAAAGTAATTTTGCAGTCGGGTTGTACTTCACGTTACAAGTGGAACTGTGGCTTCGATCACATAGTAAGAATGGAACGTCCTCTGCATCTAACGGGTTGTCGTCGAAGCGGGCGGCTGTCGGATCCGGATGATAAGTTCAGAGACGACGAATCACTGCTGGTGAACAACACGGTCATGTCGGCCGTACTTTCGCCGAGCAAGCGGCTCGGTATCACACGACTTCAGGAGGGTCGGGTGTATCAGAAACCACGTGTGGAACGGTTCG
>JBDTXL010000539.1:0-3094 GCA_040006195.1 Gemmatimonadota bacterium
ATCGGGAGCAGCGCGCGCATCCCTTCGATCGCTGCACGAATGCGGTCTTCGACGTCCGTTGCCGTGCGCTGCTTGAAGAGTGCCATGCGAGAAATCTAGCGGATCACCGAGGGGCGAGGAATCCTCGCGCCGCCGCGATGACGCTGTCCCGCACCTCCGCCAGCGTGCCCGCGATGAGTGCGCCGGATGCCTTCGCGTGCCCGCCACCGCCGAACTGCCGCGCGAAGGCGTTCACGTCCACTTCGCCGGTGCTGCGGAAGGACACCTTCACCTTCCCATGCCCGAGATCGCGGAAGAAGACCGCCATCTTCGTCCCCGCCACTGAGCGAGGGTGCTCTGCCAGTCCGTCGAGCTCCTCGGGGCGCACTGCGTACTTCTCGAGTGCCCCGGCGGGCAGTGCGATCCACGAGAGTCCGTGGTCGCCGTCCACCTCGAGCGTCGCGAGCGCGTCGCGCAGCAGATGCAGCCGCCCCACCGACACCGATGCGTAGATGCGGCGGTACATCTCCTCCGGATCGACGCCGGCGGCGAGCAGCTGACCGGCGATCGCGTGGCAGCGCGGCGAGGTGTTGCTGAACTTGAAGCCACCGGTATCGCTCAGTATCGCGACATAGATCGCCCGGGCGATCGGCGCGGTGATCTCGAGGTCGAGCACGCGCGCGAAGTCGAAGATGAGCTCACCGGTCGCGCACGCGGTGGTGTCGGAGACGACGATCTCGCCCGCGGGCTCGTCTTGCTGCACGTGATGATCGATGATGAGCCGTCGCGCGGGCGACTTGCGCACGGCGTCGCCGAGTGACCCAAGGCGTTTGAGATCGCTGATGTCGAGCACCATCAGGAGATCGACATCGGTCAACGCCGCGACACCCTTCGCGCTGCGCTCGTCCACGCCGCCGAGCAGGAAGTCGAACATCTCCGGCCATGGCGTCGGGTTCACGATGCGCACCTTCATTCCGCGCTGCGCGAGGAGCATCGCGAGTGCCACTTCGGATCCGCAGCCGTCGCCATCGGAGTTGATGTGCGTCAGCAGCGCGACGGTGCGTCCCGCAACGAACTCCGCGGCGTAGCGCTCGATCGCCGCAGCGCGGGGCGCCGGGACGGCGATGAGATCGGGAAGAGTCTTCGGCATGTCCACTGAAAAAAGAAGCGGCGCCCGGAGATCCGGACGCCGCTTCAAGCTAACTACGCGGGCGATCAGTCGGTGGCGGCGCCGATTCCGCGCTGCACCTTCGAGTGCGAGCGGCTGTACGTGAAATAGATGACGACGCCGATCACCATCCAGACGACGAGACGGATCCAGGTGTCGGACGGAAGAGCAGCCATGAGACCACCGCAGATGAGGATGCCGAGAATCGGCACTAGCGGTACGAGTGGCGTCGAGAACGGACGCACCATGTTCGGGCTGCGACGTCGCAGTACGATCACCCCGGCGGACACGATCACGAACGCGAGCAGCGTTCCGATCGACACTAGCTCGCCAAGCAGCCCGACGGGCAGGAAGCCCGCGACGATCGCGGCAACGCTGCCCGTTACGATCGTGGTGACATACGGAGTGCCAAACTTCGGATGGACTTTGCCGAAGACAGGCGGGAGCAGGCCATCGCGCGCCATCGAGAAGAAGATTCGCGGCTGGCCCATGAGCATCACCAGCACGACCGAAGCGAGACCCATGATCGCGCCGATCTCGACTAGGTAGGTGAGCCAGTTGAGCGCGGGAATGTGCTCGAGCGCGAACGCAACCGGGTGCGGCACGTTCAGCGTGGTGTAGTTTGCCACGCCTGTGATCACCAGCGCCATCAGGATGTAGAGTACTGTGCAGATCGCAAGCGAAAGCAGGATGCCGACCGGCATGTCCTTCTGCGGATTTTTCGCCTCCTGTGCCGCGGTCGATACGGCATCGAATCCGATATAGGCGAAGAAGACGACGCCGGCCGCGCGAACTACCCCCGACCAGCCGAACTCTCCGAAGGAGCCGGTGTTGGGCGGAATAAACGGATGCCAGTTTGCATTGTTCACGTAGTGAAAGCCGAATCCGATCACGAGCAGCACGATCGCAATTTTTACGTAGACAATGACATTGTTGAAGCGCGCCGACTCCTTGATGCCGACCACCAGCAGCGCGGTCATCGCGATGATGAGCGCGACGGCCGGGAGGTTGATGATCCCGCCCGGAACGCGGACCAGCGTGTGCGTTCCCTGCACCGCGAGCGGCGCCTGCATGAACGCCGTGGGGAGATCGATGCCGACATGGTGGAGAAAGGCGCCGAAATATCCCGACCAGCCGACGGCCACCGTCGCCGCACCGAAGAGATATTCGAGCACGAGGTCCCACCCGATGATCCAGGCGACGAATTCGCCGAGTGTAGCGTAGGCATACGTGTACGCGCTGCCGGCGATCGGGATCATCGATGCGAATTCCGCATAGGCGAGTCCAGCGAAGAAGCAGCCGGTGCCCGCGAGGATGAACGAGTAGACGACGGCCGGTCCTGCGTGAAGCGCTGCCGCCGTCCCCGTCAACACGAAGATACCTGCGCCGATGATCGCGCCAATTCCCAGCAGCGTCAGGTTACTGGCGGAGAGCACGCGCTTGAGGGTACCCGCGCCGGTCTCTCCCGCCTCGTCCTGAAGCACCGCGATGCTTTTTCTGGCTAACAAACCCATGCAAATGTCTCCGGGCAATATCGTGTGTGGGAAATCGACGCTAGCGGGCCACCGGGGGAGTCGACTCGGGTCATCGAGCAACGTTCTACCGTAGCCACTTGCCTGTCAAGCACTGCGGACTCGTGGCGACGGCTGCGTGGCGGGCGTGCGACGCTGCCCTCATCGTGCTACCGTATCCCCTCCGTATGTGCTTCTGACGTGGCATCCGCGAGCCATTCCTGCGCGCGGTTATTGCGAATTCCCCCGGCAACAGTTGCCGTCCCGTCATCTTCCCACGCCCGCTGAATGGCTACCCCTGCACTGCCCGGCATGGTCGGGATCGTGAAGTCGAATGGCGTGGGCATCGCAGGAACGGGAATAGAGGCCGCGGGTGCACTCCGCATTCTGCTCCTCAACTACGAGTACCCGCCACCCGGCGGAGGTGCCGGCATCG
>JBDTXL010000540.1:0-2715 GCA_040006195.1 Gemmatimonadota bacterium
CATCCGCGCGCCTACAAGTTCGTCGACAGGCCGTGGGAGACGATGGCGCTGCGCGTCATCGGCCGCGAGCGAATGACGGTCGCTGCGGGAGTCTTCGACTGCTGGAAGGTTCAGGTCGGAACGACGCTCGATCAGTCGTTTATGTGGGTCAGCGTCGACAAACACTTCGTCGTACGATCTCAGACCGACCATCGATTCGGCGACACTGAATTCGAAGATCAGGTGGATCTCGACAGCTTCAGCAGTGCACCCGAATAGCTCCAATCCATCTCTGATTGTGACATCGCGCACCCTTTCGCGATATCGCCTCGCCCCGCCGTAGATGTGTGTCACCGCGCTCACGTTGTCGTTCAAAGCGAATTCATAGTCGCGTCGGCTGCATCGGGTGAGAATGCGCGAGTTCGCTTTCCCGAACTCGACCGCTACTCTCATCCGGACGGTTTGCCATGCGTTCTTCACGTACGATCGCTCGAGCAACGCTCGTCGCGTCCTCGTTCTACGCGGTCGCTTTCCTCGCGGCCTGCAGCGATTCCAGCGGACCCTCCAACGGCGGTTCGAGCAATCTTTCGATCGCCGTCGCCACGATCTCTTCCGCGCCCGCCGGCCAAGTCGCCGGCGCGCATGGTCTTGCGCCGTCGTTCGACCGCCACGTGTCCGGCACCGACAGCACGCACGCGCTCGTCATCACCCGCGTCGCGATCGCACTGTCTCGCCTCCACCTCGCCACCGTCGATTCCGCCGGCTGCGCAGCCGATGATCATCCGGAGGCGAACGACGACCGCTGCCGCGAACTCGCGTCGGGCCCAATGCTCGTCGAGCTCCCCGTCGACAACTCCGTAATCTCAGTGCTCTCGCTGCAACTTCCCGCCGGAAGCTATCGGGCGCTCGAGGCGAAGATCCGTGCGGTACAGGCGTCCGACTCCGGCGGCGCGGCGTTCATTGCCGCGCACCCGGAGTTCGCAAATGCAGGCGTTCGCGTCGAAGGAACTTTCGACGGCAGGCCGTTCATCTACAGCGGCTCGCCCAACGCCTCACTGGAGCTCGGCTTCGATCCGCCGATCACCGTTGGCACCGCTGCGACCTCGGTCACCGTGCACGTGAGCATCGATCGCTGGTTCACCAACGGCAGTGGCAATCTCGTCGATCCCGCAACCGCGAATGTCGGCGGCGCGAACGAGAATCTCGTCAGCGACAACGTGCGCCGCTCGTTCCACGCATTCGAGGACAACGAGCACCATGGCGATGACGGTCATGGTGACGATGGCTTTGCCAATGGTGGCAACGACGGAACGGGTCACGAGGGCGGAGACGATCATGGCGGTGAGGGCAGTCGCACGCACTAGTCAGCCTTCGCAATGCTGACGGTTGCTCATCATCCGATGGGCAGCCGCAGCAGCGCTTCGCACCCTGGCCCTTCCGCGCGATTCTCGAGCGTCAGCGTGCCCCCGTGCGCTTCGGCAATCTGCCGGCTCAGCGCGAGCCCGATGCCGGAGCCTTCGGGTTTCGTCGTGAAGAACGGAACGAAGAGGTTCGAGCTGTCGGCGATTCCATAGCCCTCGTCGCGCACCCACAGTTGCAGCCACGCGCCATTCTCCTGCCAGCCTATCGCGACGCCGCCTCCCGTTTCCAGTGACGCATCCGCAGCATTGCGAACGAGATTGATCAGCAGTTGATCGAGCTGGTCACTGTCACCGACGATCGTGACCGCCTCCGCATGCTGCACCTCGACGTTCAGCCGCGTCTCCAGCTTTGCGGTGCGCCCAACCCACGTCGGTACCTCAACCGCGTTGTGACGCGGGCCGGGCAGCCGCGCGAGAATCGCGTACGACGTCATGAAGCGGCTCAGCGAGCCCGCGCGATTCGAAATCACCGAGAGCCCCTGCCGGACATCGTCGTCGGCTTCCGCATCGCGCACCGGCGCATCGACGAGCGACTGCAGGCTCTCGGCTATCGACTTGATCGGCGCGAGCGAGTTGTTGATCTCATGTCCGAGCACTCTGATGATGCGCTGCCACGCGAGGCGCTCTTCGTCGCGCAGCGCCTTGCTCAGATCCGACAGCACCACGAGCTGGTGCGGCTGGCCGTTCTGCCGGAAGGTGGTGCGCCGCAGCTGCCAGCGGCCGGCGCCACCGGGAAACATCGTGTCGACGGTTCGGATCGCGTCGCCGCTCAGGCACTCCTCGAGGCCGAGCTCGGCGCCCGTGCGGCCGAGCAGGCGCTCGCTTCGCTCAGCGAGTAGTCGCTCGCCCGCGCGATTGAGCAGCTTGAGCCGATGTGTGCCATCGAAGGTGAAGATCGCGACGTCGATCTCCTCCATGACCGTGAGCAGCAACGAGGTCGCCTCCACGGTGGAGAGTCGCTGCGAGCGGAGTGTCGCCGCCAGCATGTTGACCTCGAGCAGCGCGAGGCCGAGCGCGTCGGTGTTGCGGGCGCCGCGAGCGCGCGTAGAGAAGTCTCCCTCGCGGAGAGCGGCGAGCATGTTGGAGATCGTCTGCAGCGGCCGCACCACACGCTCGCGCGTCGCGAACGCGAACGACAGCCAGCACAGCGCCACGAACAACGTGAGTGTCCAGCGAACTTTGCTTTCGTAGTCGCCGAACCAGAGAAGCGCGATCGCCGTTCCGCTTCCCGCCGCTCCGGAGAGCATGGCCAGCCAGAATACTTTCGACTCGTGCGTCAGCCCGTTCGGGCGACGCCGAGGGTCAGAGGCCATGC
>JBDTXL010000541.1:0-1519 GCA_040006195.1 Gemmatimonadota bacterium
GCGATGCTGAAGGTCAGGGTAACTGGTACAGACTGAACAACTTAAGGGGAGCGGAACCGACTGTCAACCAAAGTGCGGAAACGTTGGCCACCGCGCGCTCGCAGAATCGCCTGCCCGCTCGATGTCACGGCTGGCAGCGCAGCCGCTCTCGAGCCGTGGCCGACGCGGGCGCACCGCTCTCGATCAAGTGGTCGACGAGGAGCCACCTGGACTTCCCCGCGCGCCGCTGAACACTCACGTGTGGTGGGTCACCCACTCGCGGGCGCGCTCGGAGTCGCGCTCGCCGTCGCACTCGCACCCCCCGGTTGCAGGTGCGCCGCGCCCAGACTCCGCCGGAGCGCCGTGAGCATCCGCCCCACCTCGTCGCCGAGCCCCATCGCGATCTGGATCTGGTCGCCCGAGAGGAGACACATGCGGGTGCCAGCGAGCAGCAGCGTCTCGACCTCGCGGAGTGAAGCCGTGGCGACAGTCAGCGACTCGAGGAAGTCTGCGCGCTCGCGCGCGTGGCCCGCCGCGATGTGCGCCGCGACCGCCACCGCGGATCGCTCAATGTGCGCGCCGAGGGCGTACGTCTCGCTGGGCGGGAGCAGCCGTGCGACGCGGTAGCATTCCGTGAGCAGATCCATCGCCCGCTGCCAGACGATGAGATCGCGATAGCTCTGTATCGGCATCTGATTTCCGGCGAGGGTGGCAGCGCGTGCGTGACCCCACCAGAGTAGCAGCTACGTCCCTCGCAGGGTCATCAGGCCATCGCGTATTGCTGCGTTACGTCGCGCTCCGCTCCCTTGACCACGAGCTTGAACTCATCTGGCTTGAGCAGCGGATCGTCACGAACGTCGAGCGAGAAGCCGACGGCCTTCTCGAGCTTGTGGATCATGTCGTGCTCGTGCTCGAGAACGTAGAGCGCGACCTCGGGGTGCACTTTCACGATCAGGCTGTCCTTCTTCCCGTCGCTCGCCATGCGCCGCACCGAGCGCTCGAAGCGCCGCATGGTGCTTTCGGGGGTGAAGACCCGCCCCGAGCCGCCGCACACCGTGCAAAGCTCGGTCGAATTCTGGTAGTGGCTCGCGCGCACGCGCTGCCGCGTCATCTCGATCAGCCCAAGCTCGCTCACCGCGAACGCCTTCGTGCGCGCGCGGTCGCGCGAGAGATTGGTGCGAAGCTCCTGCAGCACCTTGTCACGATTCGCCTTCGTTTCCATATCGATGAAATCGCAGACGATGATGCCGCCGATGTCGCGGAGTCGCAGCTGCCGCGCGAGCTCGCGCGCCGCCTCCGTGTTCGTCTTGAAGATCGTCTTCTCGGGATCTTTCTTCCCCGTGTAGCGCCCGGAGTTGACGTCGACCGAGACCAGCGCCTCCGTCTGCTCGATGATCAGATAGCCACCGCTCGGCAGATCGCAGCGGCGCTTGAACAGATCCCGGATTTCCGGCTCGATGCCGGCCTTGTCGAAGATCGGGATCGAGTCTTCGTACAGCGTGACGCGATCCTGCAGCTCGGGCGCGATGCCCTTCAGATA
>JBDTXL010000542.1:0-25698 GCA_040006195.1 Gemmatimonadota bacterium
CGGCGGAGGCTTCGAAGGGAATGCCGATCTGGTCGATCATGGTGTTCGCGGCGCTGTTCACCGTCGGCATGTCGCTCGTCGATACGGCCGACAGCGTGATGATGGCGAGCGCATACGGCTGGGCATTCGTCAAGCCAATTCGGAAGCTCTACTACAACATGACGATCACCTTCGTGTCGGTGATCGTCGCGCTGCTCGTTGGCGGGATCGAGGCGCTCGGACTCGTGGGCGATCGGCTGCACGCGTCGGGCGGATTCTGGGGAGCGATCGCGGCGCTCAACCGAAACTTCGGCAGCATCGGCTACCTGATTATCGCGGTATTCGTCGCGAGCTGGATCATCGCCGCCGCTTTTTACCGTCTCAAGAACTACGATGCGTTCGAGGTTGGAGCGCCATCTTCGTGAACGCGGAGTTTGAACGCAAGATCCGGGAAGCCACTGAATTCGGGGCGCAGTAGACTCGTGAGTGCGAACCGACGCTGAGCAAGCCGGTGTCGAATCGACGTATTCACACGAGCCCCCGAATCCTGTGCAGACTTCATACGATCCACCCGTCACGATCGATCCCGCAATACTCTACTTCGGTACGCCCGTCGTGCTCGTGAGTACCACGAATGCAGATGGCACGGCGAATCTCGCCCCGATGTCGAGCGCATGGTGGCTCGGGCGCAGCTGCATGCTCGGATTCGGTGCGCGCTCGCATACGCCGGCCAACCTTCAGCGCACGGGCGAGTGCGTGCTCAATCTTCCGTCGGTGAACCAGGTGGCGGCCGTGAACCGACTCGCGCGTACGACGGGAAGCAATCCCGTGCCGCCGCACAAGCTCGCAATGGGCTACCGTCACGAGGGCGACAAGTTCGCCGTCGCGGGGCTGACACCACTCGAATCGATGACGGTTGCACCGCCGCGCGCGCTCGAATGTCCCGTTCAACTCGAGGCCAAGGTGGAGGCGGTCCATCCGCTCGCGGTTCGCGACGATGATCGACGCGGTGCGCTCGTCGCTTTCGAGATGCGGATAGTGCGCGTGCACGTGAGCGAGTCGATCCGTATGGCCGGCCACGACGATCGCATCGATCCCGATCGCTGGCGTCCGCTCATCATGAGCTTTCAGCATTTCTATGGGCTCAGCGAACGAGTCCATGATTCGACGCTCGCTCGCATACCGGAGTCCTCGTATCGTCCGAAGCGCGCACCGTCACCGATCGCCGCCATGGCGGGAGCCGAGTCGTGAGCGGCGCGAGCAGGCAGACGCGCTGGAATGCGGTCGTCGCGCGCGACAGCGCTCAGGATGGGAAGTTCGTTTACGCGGTTGCGACCACGGGTGTGTATTGCAGGCCGAGCTGCCCATCGCGGCACGCATTGCGCGCGAACGTGAGCTTCTTTGCGGATCCGGATGCGGCCGAGGCGGCCGGCTTCCGCGCGTGCCGTCGTTGTGAGCCGCGCGCGACGGTGCGCGCGACCGACCGCGTCATCGCAAGGGCGCGCGCATTCGTCGAGTCGCATCTGGACGAGCCGCACACCCTCGCGGACATCGCGCGCGCTGCGGGGATGAGCGCGACGCATCTCCAGCGCACCTTCAAGCGGCTCGTCGGCGTGTCGCCACGGCACTACGCCGCCGCGCTGCGCGGCGAGCGTCTCAAGTCGAATCTTCGGAAAGGCTCGACGGTGAGCCGCGCAACCTTCGACGCCGGGTACGGGGCGAGCAGCCGCGCGTACGATGCGGCCGCCGAGCAGCTGGGGATGACGCCGGGCGCCTACCGCCGCGGCGGCGAGGGTGTGCGCATCCGCTACATGACCGCAGCAACCTCCCTCGGGCGTCTTCTCGTCGCCGCGACCGACCGCGGCGTCTGCGCCGTCACTTTCGGCGACGACGATGCGGCGCTCGAACATGCCTTGCATTCGGAATATCCGCTTTCGACGCGCGTGCGCGTGCGCGCCGGCGCGGGCAATGTGGATCTGCGTGGCTGGATGGCGGAGGTCACCGCGCATCTCGAGGGGGCCGATACCGGGATCGAAGTGCCGATCGACGTCTCGGGCACGGCATTCCAGCGACGCGTCTGGGATGCGCTCAAGCGCATTCCGTTCGGCGAAACGCGCTCCTACTCGGAGGTGGCCGCATCGATCGACGCGCCGCGTGCGGTTCGCGCGGTCGCGGGCGCGTGCGCGCGCAATCGGGTCTCGATCATCATCCCTTGCCACCGCGTCGTGCGCGAGACCGGCGCACTCGGCGGCTATCGGTGGGGCATCGAGCGGAAAGAGAAGATGCTCGCGCGCGAGCATGCAGTTTCGGCGCGGCGGGTGAGCTGAACGAGCTACGCGCAACTCATCGTCCCGGCGACCACGACGCGAGTTTGCGTGCCGCCTGCACGCGTCTGGCAGCATCGAGACGCGGTCCGTGCGCCGAGAGGAGATCGCTGCGCGAAATGATCCCTACGAGCCGATGGGGCGTCTCGCGCTCCACCACCGGCAGCCGCCCGACCTCCTCCTTCACCATCTGGTCGGCGGCGTCACGCAGCGTACTGTCATCGAAGACGACGATCGGTGGCCGCCGAACGGCTTGCAAAACCGACTCGGTCTCGTCGCGCGCCACCTCGAACAACTCTCTCCGCATCATCACGCCGAGCACTCGGCCGCTGTCGCTGAGCACCGGGAATCCCTGGTGCGTCGCACTCGTTGGAGCGCGCGAGAGAGAGGCGCGCGCATCCGCGATCGTGTCGCTCGCGCGCACCGTCACCACATCGCGCGTCGCCACGTCGCGCACCAGAACCTGGCCGAGGAAATCGACGGCATAGTCGGTGCGCAGACTCGCACCGCGTCTCGCGAGCTTTTCGGTCATGATCGAGTGGCGATTGAGGAGCAGCGCCACGAGATACGAGGCGGTGCAACCCGCGAGCAGAGGAAGCAGACCAAGCGGCTGTCTCGTGGTCTCGAAGGCAAAGACCACGGACGTGAGCAGCGCGTGCGAGGCGCCCGCGAAGATCGCCGCCATTCCAACGAGCCCTGCGACGTGCGCGTCGACTCCGAGCCACGGGGCGAGCACCGCGCACTGCTCGCCGACCCAGGCGCCGAGGCCCGCGCCGATCGTGAAGAGAGGTGCGAGCGTGCCGCCCGACGTGCCGCTGCCAAGGTAGACCGCCCATGAGATGAGCTTCAGCACGACGAGCCCCAGGAGGGCGCGTCCGACGATCGCGCCAGAGAGAAGATCGGTGATGTTCTCGTACCCCACACCCAGCGTGCGCGGAGAGAAAATGCCAACGACGCCGACGACGATGGCGCCGAAGGCGGGAAACCACATCCAGTGAATGTGGAGATGCTCGCCCGCCCTCTCGAAAAAGTCCTCGATGCCGTAGCAGAACTTGGTGACCCCGACCGCGCAGACGCCGATGAACAATCCGAGAACCGCGTACGCGGCGAGCGCGATCCCGCTCGGCTGAGCGAGCTGCGCAATCGCGAAGATTGGAGCTGTGCCGCTGAACGCGGCGCGAATCGCCGTCGCGACGGCGGCGGCCAGGGCAACCGGAATGAGGGAGCGCGGGCGATATTCGAAGAGCAACAGCTCCACCGCGAGGAGCACGGCACTCACCGGGCTTCCGAATGTCGCCGCCATGCCCGCGGCCGCTCCGGCCGCGAGCAGCGTCTTGCGCTCGTCGACCGTGACGTGCACGACTTGCCCCACCAGCGAGCCAAGCGCGCCGCCGGTCGCGATGATCGGGCCTTCGGCGCCGAATGGCCCGCCGGTGCCAATCGCGATCGCCGCAGAGATGGGCTTGAGAAAGAGGACTCGCGCGGGGATGCGACTCTCGCCGTAAAGCACGCGCTCCATCACTTCCGGAATGCCGTGACCGCGAATCGCTGCGGACCCATAGCGTGCCATCAGTCCAACGATGATCGCGCCGCCGACAGGGATCGCGATGATGAGCAGCGGGTTGTGTGTGCCGAAGCGCGGCGCCGCGAACGCCGTAGAGAGACGGCCATAAAAGGTGGCGTTCGTGACGAAACCGATAAGGCCGATGAGCACTTGTGCGGCCAGCGCCGCACCGATCGCTACCACGACCGCAGCGGCGCAAATGCCGATCGTGCGCCGGTCGAGCACAGAGTATTCCGGCGGCGCGCAGAAGGCTGCCGGAGGCTCAGCGGTGTTCTGCATGACATCGTCGAGTCCGGGCGATACGGGAACCGCTCCGGGCTCGATGGGTAGCGGCCTGTCGGAAGGATTCGTCACTCGGCCTCCATCCACGGCGCACCGTCGAGGCAACTCTGCGGATCGTTCGTTGACATTTCAGCTCGTGAGAGTGGAGGAGACGACAACGCGGCGTCTGACGCTCGAGTGTCCTAAATCGCCCCTGTCGTGGCCCAACCATGAATAGTATCATTGGGCACTCGAAGATCGCCTGGAGTGCAGCTCTGCTCGGCATTCGCGCACTCTCACTCTCCGACAACACTCGCGCCTCATGAGCGTACGACCACTTGGTGCGGAACTCTCCGGCACGCCCGCGCGTGTGATCTCGGTCGTGCCACGCGCAAAAGCTGCGCGACGAGCCGAAGGGATGCGCGTATATCGCGCGCTTCGCGATGCGATCAACGAAGGGCGCCTCGCTCCGGCCACACGACTGATCGAGGATCAGCTCGCGCTACAGTTCCGCGTGAGCCGCACGCCGATCCGTGATGCGATTCAGCGGCTGCAGCAGGAAGGCTACGTCGTCACCCCCGATGGTTTTCGGCATGCACGACCGGTCGTTGCTCCTCTCGTCGACAGCGACGCCGATGAGCTGTGCTCGCTGGTCGCGCTGCACGAAGGGCACGCAGCCGCTGCAGCCGCGACGCTCCCCACCGATCGCCGCCTCGAGCTGGTCGCCGAGCTGATGGCGCTCAACGAGGCGATGCGTCGCGAGGGAGCGTCATCGAATCCATCACACGACCGGCTGCGCGATCTCGACGCCGCTTTCCACCACGCGTGCACGCATGCCGCTGCCGGTCCGCGTCTGCTCGCGCTCCTCGACGTCATCAAGCCTCAGGCCGAGCGCTACAATCGCGTGTACGCGACGCTGCTCCTCCCCAAACGCATCGCGGACGCGGCGACCGAGCACGATGCCATCGTGCGCGCGCTTCGTGCAGGCGACCCGGAGGCCGCGAGACGAGCGGTCGAGACGAACTACGGACACGGCGCAGCCGAGCTCTCGCACGCGATCGACGCGCCCGCGCCGCGCGATAAGCCCGCTCCCGTCGGGCGATCCGCATCGCTGACGCTCGCGAAAAAGCGGAGCGACGCCCGCTAACTTCGCGTCGCACCTCCTTACAATCGAGTCGCCGGCTAGCTAAATGTCCGCCGTCGGAAGCTCGATCGGGCGCGCGCGGTGCAGCAGCAGCCAGTCCGCGTGCTCGGCCAGCGCCTCGCAGCCGAGGTCGAAGAGCACGCGATTGGCGTCCTGCGGATCGGGGTTGGCGGAAACGCGATCGAGCGCGTTATCGGCCGCCTGAAAGAGCTCGCCGATGCGTTCGTACTGCTTCTGGTGCTCGCCGAATGCGCGCACGTTCGCGTACGCGTGAACAAAGGTTCCGATGAGTGCGGTCACGCCGATCGCCGCGAGCATCCACTCGAGCTTGTCGTCCTTGATCAGGAGCTGCGGAGCGCTCTGCATTATCGCAGGTCCGCCAACGTCGAGCAGAAAATAAAGCGCGAATGCGACCGTGATGCTGACTACGCCGACCGCGACAGTATCGCGAAGTGAACGCTGGTTCGGCGATTCCGCTTCGCCGGTCGCTTTATGGATCTCGTACAGCAGGTGCGCGGTAAGCACGGTGCCGGCGAGAGCGGCGATGAGCAGGTAGACTGCATCGCCATCCGCGATGGTCCAGAGCCAGTGAATGGTCGCGCCGAGACTGAGGAGCACGAGCGCGCTCCCGATCATGCGCTGCCGTCGCCGGCGATTTCCGTCGCGCTTCCCCGCCCGGTCGTAGTACGCGCGTTGATCCTGCACCCACAGTCGCCGCACCGAGGCGAAGTCTCCGTGCTCGATCGGAATCGCCCTGAGCGCGCACACCTGAAGCACGTCGCGAATCCAGCGAAGCTCGCTCCGCTGCTTGCGCAGGTAGAAGTCGGAGACCGCCGCCGCCGAGCCGCTCAGCCTCCAGAAGAATTGCACGCGAAGCCCCTCGGCGATGGCACGATAGTCCTGGAAGAGATCCTGACTGCGGCGGACGCGCGTGCGCAAATAGAACAGGTCGGCGAAGGTGAGCAGCAGGAGATAGCCACCCAGGTACATGCGCTTTGCGTCTTCGGTGGTCGCGAGATTTCTGAGCAGCAGGGAGATCGTTGCGATGGCAATCATGCCGAAGAGCATGATCATTGTGCGGTAGATGCTTTTCTGATGCTTGATCGCGAGCGCGTCGGCGATCGAGAAGACGGTGCGCAGGCTGGCGAGCGACGCGGGCGCCTTGGGATCGCGCGACGATGGCGTCGCCTCGCCGCTCGTGAGATAGGCCGCCGAGGCTCTGACGTGTCCTGCGCTGTGCGCGCGCAGACTCGCGCCCTCGCGATTAAGACGGTCGCGATGACGAAGCGTGGAGAGATTCTTCTCGACGAAGTGCTCGCGCGTGAGCGGCGAGGATTCGTAGCTCGCCGGGACGAGCCAGTCCGCGGCGGCAGCGGCGCTCGAGAGCGGATCGTCGGAGCGTTTCACCGGGATGTGATAGACGAGCCCCGTCTGCGGTGCATCGAGAGGCGCGTTGGAGAGATTGAACGGACACGGCGCGAGCGCGACGACGAGGCGAACCCAGTCGTCGGAGTCGAGCGTGCCAGTTCGGCGGAAGGAGACGATCTGCGCGCTGCCGCCAGTGCCACGCGGCGACTCGCCATCCCAGAGTGCGATAAGGACATCGCTGTTCCTCGCGACGAACAGGCCGGCGAGGAGATACTGATGATCACGTCCGGCGCCCGGCTTGTCGTCGTCGGGATCGACCTTCGGCGCTACGATCACTCGCTCGGTGCGCGGGTCGAGGAGCAGCTCACGGAATGCATCGCGCGATCGGGGGGCCGTGAAATCGCTCTCGTAGCTCTCCTGATCGAGCGGGAGAACGGCGATGAGCCCGAGCCCCTCATCGAGTGCCACGCGCGCGACCAGCCTATCCGCTCCCTCCGCGAGTGACGAGAGGAGAAGCATCGGAGAGCTCGGCGCCTCCTTTCGGATTCGGGCGAAGAGGGCGCGCAGCCGTGCGGTGATCGTCGCCTCGTCGGCCGCACGCAGCGCGCGATGACCCGTGACGCCGAATACGATGGGGACGCGCCCGTCAGCGGCGGAGACACCCGCGCCATCGGCGAGAAATTCGGACGTGGAACGCGATGTGGCAGTCGGATCGGACATGGGCCGCGAGGTCGTGAGGTCGGTGGGCGCAGATATGCGACCTCAAGGGCCCGCGCGCCAGTATCGGCGGTGATGCGCCGTGAGCCCGCTTGCGGCAAAATTGCGCTCTTCCTAGCATAGCAGCGGGCTTCAGCGAGTCGAAAGCTCCGCGTAATCGGTCGCCGTACCTCGAGGATCAATGCCGGACGCATCTGCTTCTGCTCCAATGATCTTTATCAGCTACCGGCGAGATGACAGTAGCGGACACGTCGGCCGTCTGTACGATGCGCTGAGCGCGCACTTCGGCCGCAATCGCCTCTTCTTCGACATCGATCACATCGCGCCCGGCCAGGATTTCATCAACGTGCTCGACGACTCGCTCAACCGATCGTCGGTGATGATCGTGATGATGGGCAAGCGATGGGCGGGCACGGGCAGGATTGGCGCGCGCCGAATCGACGACGCGGGGGACTTCGTTCGGCTCGAGGTGGCGTCCGGACTTCGCCGCGCCGGAGAGCTCAGGCTCATTCCCGCGCTCATTCAGGGCGCGAAGATGCCCGGTCCGAACTCGCTCCCCGAGGAGCTGAAGGATCTCTCCCGACGCAATGCGATCGAGATGAGTGATCTGAGGTGGCACGAGGATGTGGAGCGGCTGATCGCGAGTCTCGAGCGCGACATGGCAACAGCGGCGCCACTCAAGATCGCCGCGGAAGAAGTGCGAAAGAAGCGCGAGATCCCGATGGTGCCCTCCCTTGCCGGGAACCCCTTGGTCAAGTGGGGCGCAGCCGCGGCGGCAGTGATCGTGTTGCTCATCGGCGCGCGCGCGCTGGTCTCGCATCGCGAGCCGCAGGCAATGAGAGCCGAGGTTTCACCCACCCCGGTAACGCCTGTCGTGTCAACGCGATCCGCCGGCTCGATCGTCGGCATTCCGAGGGATGATCCGCACGAGATGCCGTCGCATCTCACCGAGGCGGCTCAGGCAGTGTTGTCGTCAGGGCGCAAGTGGCGTTCCGATGCGGTGCTGACCCAGATCGTCGCGTCGCCGGACAATGCGGGCGACGCGAAGGATTTTCAGGTGCAATACGGCTTTCGCTCGCCCACCGATGGCGCCGGTCTCTCGCTCACCGCTGCGCCTTCCGGCGAGCCGACGACGGTGCGCCTCGCTGCCGTGCCGATGTCGACGATTCGCGCGCTTCCTGACTCGTTCGTCGATCTTCCCGCCGCCGTCGAGACGGCGCGTCACAATGGGATGTTCGGCTCGCTACGCGAGGGACGGCTGACGACGATCACCTCGCGCGGAACGCAGCGCATCGCGTGGCGGATCAGGAGTGCGAGTGACGGCAACCGCTCCTACTTCATCGACGCGATGACGGGCGCCGACATCCCACCGTCGGCGGCACTGGTCGTACCGCCATCATCGCCCCCTCCAGCCGCGATCGCCCCTGCGAATCAGTCAACCGGGTCGAAGATCGGCAAGAAGCTGAGGGGGCTCAAGGGGATCTTCCACTAGCGTTGCTCGGTCAGTGACTCGAACGCAGCAGGTGCTCGAGCGACGACGCAATGAGGGCCTGTCCGCCCGACGTCGGCGGATCGAAGAAGCGCTCGCCCGCGAACGTCCTCGTTGCGAATGAGAAGTGAGTGTACGCAGCAGGAACGCCCGTCCTCGCGGGAAATTCGGACGTGTGCGCCGCCTGGATGACAGCCGAGACGCACGTTGCGCTTTCTCCCGTCGCAATGATCGGATTCACGAGGCCGGCAATCGGCGTTGGGCACGTGCTACCGCTGGAGACGAGCGTAGCGACTCCACTGTTCGCACTGGCCACCACGACAAGCGTATCGTTGGTGATCAGCGAGGAACCCAGCGAAGTGCCGTTCGCGCGGACGCCTGTCACGATCGCCGTGTGCACGAGCGAATCACGATAGGCAACGAAGATGTAAGCCGAGTCCGTCGCGACGCCCCCGATGTTACGCACCTCTTCGAAAATGAACGCATTCCACGACTCGGTGCCCGAGGCAGTGGTGACTGCGATGCTGGTGGGCGTAGCGCCGAAAGCCGCGGCGAGCTCGAGATTGGAAAGAATATTGACACGCGCGTTGTAATTCGTGTCGCTCGCGCTCGAAGCCTTGGCCTGTACGTACAACGTGTCGAAGTGTTGCGCGAGCGTACCGGGCGTATGATTGCCGCCACCCGGAGGTCCGGTGGAATCGCCTCCGCACGCCGTCGTTGCTGCGATGACGGCTATTGCGGCGGCGAGGAGCAGACGAGTGGAAAGACGCATGTCAGATGGACTCCGAAGACGTGAGTAGAGGCGCCGCTCAGCAGCGCGATGGCGATTCGCGCGAGAACAGTGCATGACGTGCGCCTTCGTGGCAGAAGTCTACAACGCGCGCACCGAACAATGTTCGGCTTGCGCACGAACGAATGGTGTTACGTGACCGGCGTCACCAGTAACGCTGCTGAATCGATACACCTTCCGGGCGAGTCCGAAGGCCCCGAGCTCAGCGCTCAGGCAGGCGGTGCGATTTCACTAGTCGCACAAGGCAGTAGAGAGCGATCGCGCCAGTGATCGCGGAGCCGATGCCAAACGAATCCTGCACGCGAGCCCGGAGCTGCCCACCTCGGTCACGCCAGGAGTACTTGTAGTGCACGAACGCGGCTCTGCCCCAGAGGCGATCCAGCGGCCGACGATCGCCATCGACGCGCAGAGAAGGAAGGCAAAGCCATCGCCGGTGCTGGAGCGGTCGGCGCGAAGCTGCAGCAGTCGTGCTGAAGTCACCGCAAACAGGAACGCGACGACGTACGCGCTCGCGGGAGGCACTCGCAACCCTGCATCTCGCGTCGCAGGCACCCAGACCATGTACGCTGCCAAAGCAGCGCACAGAATCACAAAAGTCAGATACGTGCGGGCCGATGGTCTGTCCTCCCCCGCGCCGGCTACAGGTAGCTCAGCCACGGGTCGCTCCTCCGCTGTTTGAGCGCCGCAAACCATCGGCAGAGCGGATACATCGCAATCACGACGACCGCCCATACCAGATAGACGATCGGGAGCGAATAACCCCAATCGGGCGGCGGCGAAAACGGATAGTGACCGAGGTCGGGGGACTCGAACATCCAGTGCGCGCCGCCATAGCGCACAACGCAGGTGGCTACGGCCAGCAGATGGATGAGCGCGAAGTGCAACACGTAGTAGAACATCGGCACCTTGCCGATGATGAGCGCCGACTTGAATTCGCGCGGCGCTCCGCCATCCACCGCGCGCAGAAAAAGCAGCGCGGGGCCGAGCGTCATCAGTAGAAACAGCAGCGACGGCGGATATTTCGTCACGCTCAGAAATGAGAGCGCAGTGTAGAGTGCGGACTTCTGGACCGACCAGCGATTCGGATCGCCATAGAGATTCACCGCGCGCAAGGCAACGAACCCCACCGTGAGCGCAAGTCCGACGCGAAGCAGCACTGCTCGGCGCCTCTCGGCATCCCAGGCGTAAATCTGCCCGAGCGAGTAGCCCACGGCCGTCACACCGATCCACGGAATGAGCGGATACGCCGAGAAGACGACGACGCGCGGGGTGTTGACGATGAAGCCCGGCGAGTGGAGCACGACCCACAGCGGATTCGCGGACTGAACAGAATCGAACGCGTTGTGCGCGACGATGAGCACGACGCCGAAGACAGTCGCGGCGATCGTCGGGAAGCGCGCGAGAACAGCGAGCGTGATCATCGCCCAACCCAGTGCCCAGAGCACGAGAAGCATCGTCACGCGATAGTCGACGTTGAACTGGTAGGCGAAGCATCGAACGACGACCGTCTCGAGGAAGATCAGCCACACACCGCGCGTAAACAGGAAACGTGACAGCTCCTCTGGTGACTTCTTCCGGAGGGAGAGGTGCGCACCGGTGCCGGTGAGGAGAAAAAAAATCGGCGCGCAGAAGTAGGTGATCCAGCGCGTGAGGAAGAGCGCGGCGGAGGCCTTCGAGAGATCGACCGGATTCTGCCCCGGAATTCCGAAGAAATCACGCGTGTGATCGAGCGCCATGATGATCATGATCACACCACGCACGACATCGACGGACTCGACGCGTGAGCGGAGGCGCGCGGCGGCGGCGGGCGGTGCGCTGGTCATTGCAGGCCTCTGGCGTCAGCCGAATCAGGAATGGGTCAGGTCACGCGCTCGCGACTGGAAGCGGCAGCTGCGCGCCCGGCGTCGACACCGAGATCTTACGCTCCTCATCCGTCATATCGACCGGCACTTCAGCGAACAGCGGCGTGCTGAGATAACGCTCGCCCGTGTCGGGAAGCATGCACAGGATCGTCTCCCCCTTCTTCGCATCCTTTGCCACCTGCATCGCGCCCGCGAACGTTCCGCCCGATGACGTGCCGCAGAAGATCCCCTCCTTCAGCGCCAGCTCTCTGCTCCAGTGCATCGCATCCGGGCCGGTGATCGTGACGATGCGGCTGATGACGCCGGCGTCGGCGGCGTCTCCGGCGAGCTTCGGAATGAAGTCGGGGCTCCATCCCTGCAGCGGGTGCGGTTTCCATAAAGGGTGACTCGCGACGGCCGAGCCGTCGGCGTTGCGGTCCTGCTTCGTGCCGCTCATCAGCATCGGCGCTTCGACAGGCTCGCACACGATGATCCTCGTCTCGGGCCGCTCCTTTGCGAGCACGCGGGACACGCCTTTGAGCGTACCGCCCGTGCCGAAGCCCGTCACCCAGTAGTCGAGCGGCTCACCCTCGAACGCATCGATGATCTCTCTTGCAGTCGTGCGCGAGTGCACCTCTGCATTCGCCTCGTTCGTGAACTGCCGCGTTAGAAACCATCCGTGCGCTTCTGCGAGCTCGACCGCCTTCTTCACCATCCCGGTTCCCCGCTCCCCCGACGGCGTGAGAATCACCTTCGCACCGAGAAAGCGCATGAGCTTTCGACGCTCCACACTGAAGCTCTCGGCCATCGTCACCACGAGCGGATAGCCCTTCACCGCGCACACCATCGCGAGGCCAATGCCGGTGTTCCCACTCGTGGCCTCGACCACCGTTTGTCCGGGCTTCAACTGCCCCGACTTCTCGGCAGCCTCGATGACACCAAGTGCGAGACGGTCCTTCACCGAGCCGAGCGGATTACGCGCCTCGGTCTTCACGAAGAGATTCACGCCCGCGGGAGCGAGCTTGTTAATGCGCACAATCGGGGTGTTGCCGATGGTCTCGAGCACGTTCTCGAACTTGCGTTGCATTCGTCGATCTCCGAGAAAAAACCGCGGTGCGAGCGCTGCGAGTGGTTGACTAGTCTAACATTTCGCGCCGCGGCGGGCGATGCGTGTTGGTGTCGTGGTCAGTCAGCGCGACACCACCGATAGTAGTAGGCAAAGACACGCCGATCTGCGGATGCGCCGCGTTGCTCGGGACACGATCTTTCGGTCGAGCCTTCGATCCACCCTTCAACGCGTGAATGCCATGGACTTCATCACGACTTCCGACGGAACTGAGATCTTCTACAAGGACTGGGGGAAAGGCCAACCGGTCGTTTTCCACCACGGCTGGCCGTTGAGTGGCGACGATTGGGACAATCAGATGATGTTCTTCCTTGGGAAAGGCTACCGCGTGATCGCGCACGACGACGCGGGCACGGCCGCTCGAGCCAGACGGCGACGGGCAACGACATGGACACGTACGTCGCCGACGTCGCGGCGCTCACCGCGAGGCTCGACCTTTGCGACGCGATTCACATCGGGCATTCCACCGGCGGCGGCGAGGGCGCGCGCTACGTGGCGAAGCACGGCAAAGGCCGCGTTGCCAAGGCAGTGCTGATCAGCGCTGTGCCGCCGCTCATGGTGAAGACGGACGCCAACCCCGAGGGAATTCCTATCCCGGTCTTCGACGAGATTCGCGCGAGCACCGCCTTCAACCGCGCGCAATTCTTCATCGACTTCACGCTCCCCTTCTACGGCTACAATCGTCCCGGCGCGAAGCAGGTGGAAGGCGTGCGCAGGAACTGGTGACGGCAGGCGATGATGGGGAGCGTGCTCGCTCACACCGAAGGGATCAAGGCGTTCTCGGAGACGGATTTGACCCATGACCTCCAGGCGATCGACGTTCCCACGCTCGTGCTGCACGGCGAGGACGACTAGATCGTGCCGTTCGCGAACGCGGGGCCGAAATCGGCGAAGCTGTTGAAGCACGCCACCCTCAAGACGTATCCGGGCTTCCCGCACGGGATGCCAACGACGAACGCCGACCAGATTAATGGGGACCTTCTCGCGTTTATCCAGGGCACGGCCGATGCATCGCCGCAGTCGGTGTAAAGCAAACGCGTGCAGCCGCCAAGAAGTAAGCGGACTTTACCATAACTGAAACGCGCGAGCGGTGATGCGGCGAAAGTCGCTGCCGTAACGACCAGCCGGGTTGGCGGCCGGTCCCGGAACTGACCGCTTCGCGGTACGGCAATCGCTAAGGAGTGTATTGATGATACTCTTCGACGCGCGCGACGACCTCGTCGGAGGTCAGTGATGGCACCCGAAGCTCGTCGCATTCGAGCCGTGGCACCAAGGCAGCCGAGCTCGGCTCTGGCAGGCAGCCATCGAAATGTCACCGGTCGTTCGTCCCCTTCGACTCGCGAGCGCGGAAACCCTGTGGAGCAGTCGCTGTGACGCAGCCTCGAATCAGCGCCGTCATTCCCTGCTACAACGCGGCGAGATTTCTCGATGAGTCGATACGTTCGATTCTTTCGCAAACACGTCCCCCCGACGAAGTAATCGTCGTCGACGACGGATCGACTGATGACTCGGCGGCGATCGCGCGGCGGTCTGGAGTCACGTGCATTTCGCTGCGGACCAACAGCGGACCGGGCGCTGCACGCAATCGCGGGATTTCCGCGGCGACCGGCGACATGATCGCCTTTCTCGATGCCGACGACCACTGGTCTCCCACGCACATCGAGGAGGTCGCGTCGCTGCTCGCTCGCTATCCCGAGAGCCCGGTCGCGTTCTCGCGCATCCGGAAGTTCGGCAAGGACGACACCATTTCGCCCTCCTCCCTGCCCGAAGGCGCTCCTCAATATCTCTTCTGGCAGTTGATCGAGGAGAACATCGTGGCGCAGTCGACGGCCGTCGTGCGACGCGCGACGTTGCAGGCGCACGGGTGCTACAACGAGACGCGTCGATACTCCGAGGACTACGAGCTCTGGCTTCGACTCGCTCGCCATCATCCGTTCGTGTGCACCAATGCCATCACGGCGGGCTATCGCGTCCACCCGATGCAGGCATCGAGCAACGTCGAGAACATGCTCGCGGGTCGATGGCGCGTGAAGCATCAGCTGTGGCAGGATGCGAAGTCGACCGAATCGGGGTCATTCGTGGACCAGCTCGAGCAGCGAATGTTGAAGGCGTGGCAGGCAACACTCGACAAGGCCTGGTGGGAGCGGGATCGCACGCAGTTCCTCGCCGCCCTCGAGCTTCACGAGCTCGTGCCGCGTAGCGGAGCGAGCTTCCGGCGGTGGACGCGGCACTTTCGGTGGGTGTGGAAGCCGTGGCTCGTGCTCTCGGATATATGGGATCGAATGCCCGAGCCCACGCGCGCAGTCGTCAGACCGGCGCTCACCGCCGCGCTCGAACCGAGGCGGGAACGCGCGTCGCCGGCCGACTACCCTCTCGGGCCGCGCGAATCGGATCTCTGAGGGCGATCCTGCCCCGCGGGCACGCGCAGCATTCCCCACGCGACGCTCGCACGCTTGAGGTGTGCGCTCCAATGTCGCGGCGGCGCGAAGATCCGTGTCGCCCGATATGCGATCTCCTGCGCCAGAGCCTCTCGCCACACCCACCGCGGTCTGTCAAACAGCATCGACTCCCCGTCGGCCGTGCGAACGCTGGCGTGGGACATGCCATTGCCGATGTAGTAGCGACGTAGATACCGCGTGGTCTGGCGCTCGGCCGTGATGAGGTGGCGAACGCGGGCGCCCGGCACCCAACGCCCAGTCGATCCTTCCTCCAGAAGCGATGCGAGCACGCCCCACTCCTCACCCGCGTACAGGAGATCTCCACGGCGGCCGAGTTTCGGATCGTATCGATGCCGCCGCTGCGCGTCGGCGCGAATCGCGAAGTTGGCCCCGAACGGCAGCGCGTGCGCGTCGAGAGAACGTGGCGCCGGGCCGAGATCGAGCATGGCGTATGCGTTGCCGATCTGCGGCAGCGCTTCGTGAAGCCAGCGCGGTGGCGTCCCCGCGAAATCCGGCACGATGGGTCCACCGAAGAAGGCGGCATCCGGCCACGCGCGGAATGCATCGCCATACGCCCTGAGCCAATCCGGATCCACGATCACGTCATCATCGATCCAGACGATGTAGTCGCCTCGCGCCAAGTCGATTACCGCATTGCGCGCGTGCGACAATCCAATTCTCTGCTCGACGATTGTTCGCAATGGAAGCGACGCGTTGAACGAGGCGATCGTGCGCGGCGTGTCGTCCGTCGATCCGTTGTCCACTACGATAAGGTCGAGCGCCAGCGACGACTGCGCCACCACTTCGGTGAGCGCGCGCAGGGTCTGCGCGAGCGCCGCGCAGCGATTCCTGGTGCAGATGGCGACGCTCGCGCGCACGATGCCGGCGCTCAGCCGAGGCGGCGCGTCAGGCGGCGCAGAACGTAGTCGAGCGCGCCCTCGAGCTCACGCATCGTGGCGCGGGGCTTCTCGACTCCAACGCTCTGCCACCAATAGCGCGCGACCTTCGCGCGAATCGGCGAGTCCATGATGGACTTCGCGAAATATGCACCCCGGCCACGATCGTACGAACGCCAGAGCGCCGCTATTTCCTCAGCGCCGCCGCGCCGATGATGATGATATACGACCGGGCCGGGTACGTAGCTTCCGGTATGGCCGGCGGCCGACGCGCGCGCGACGGCATCCACGTCATCGTTGCAGAACGGAGTTCCTGGACCGAGGGCATCATCGAAGCCGCCAATGCGCTCGAGCGCGTGGCGGCGGAATGCCATGTTGGCGCCCTGAATCAGCCCCGTCGCGACGACCGTTCCGGGAGGTATGGGAATCGGCTCGGTGTCGACACGAATCGTGATCGCGTGATCGCCGTCGTCGTGCAGCAGGATCCGTCCGCCGATGTAGTCGAGTGATCCGTCGGCGAACGACTCCACCACCTGTTTCAGATAATCCCGGGCGGGATAGCAGTCGTCGTCGGTGAAGGCGAGCAGCTCTCCACTCGAAGCGCGCACACCCGCATTGCGTGCACGGCCAAGTCCCGCGCGCGGCTCGTAGACGATGCGCACAGGCGCAGAAATCGTCGCCGAGAGCGCCACCAGTCGCTGCGCGGTGTCATCTGCCGATCCGTTGTCCACCACCACGAGCTCCCACTCTCCTTCGAACCGAAGACGCGCGATCGCGGCGAAGCACGCGTCCAGAAAGCCGGATCGATCGCGGGTGCACACAATGAGAGAGAGCAACGGATCCCGAAGTCGCGGCGATGACTCACTCACGCGATCGGCGCGGCGGCACCGCGCAGAGGCGGATCGTGCTCTCCCTCGCGCAAGCGGAAGTGCGGATTCATCTGAACTGTTCCGACGAACGCCGCACTCTCGACGACGCGCACTTGCGCGGTGGGACCGGGATACACCTCGCGCGAAGTGAGGGTGTCCCACACGAGCGACTGAATGGTGTATACATTCGCCGGAACGTTGAGCTGTAGATCGACCTCGAGCGTGAACGGACCTGCGTACGGCAGAGGCACGCCGTTCAGCGCGGTAGACGTGGAGAACACCATCAGCCCCGACTCCACCGAGATGACGCGCAGCATCAGCGCCTCGCGGGTTCCGGTCCAGTGCGGTTTCACGGTGCCCGTAATCGTGACGGTCACCGGGCCACCGGAAGGTGCGCTCGCACTTCCACTCATCGCCATCGACACGATGGTGGTGGCGGCGTCGCCGGCAATCGGATCGGCGGTGCTCGACGTCGTGCCGACGTATGCCGCGATCGTCGCGGCCGGCGTGCCCGTGTGCACCACGCGGCCGCGATTCAGCAAGATGGCCCCCGTGCAGAGCTGCGCAATTCGATCGAGCTGGTGAGACACGACGACGAGCGGTACGCCGCGCTCGCGCATCTCGGCGATTCTCCCGAACGCCTTTTGCTGGAAGGCTGAGTCGCCCACGGCGAGCACCTCGTCGATGATCAGGACTTCCGGGTCGAGGTGCGCCGCAATGGCGAAGCCGAGGCGCGCGTGCATGCCGCTCGAGTACCGCTTGACCGGCGTGTCGATGAAGTCCGGGATGCCAGCGAACTCCACGATCTCATCGAATTTGCGTGCAATCTCGCGCCGCGTCATTCCCATGATCGAGCCCTGCAGAAACACGTTCTCACGCCCAGTGAGATCCGGGTGAAAGCCGGCCGAGAGCTCGATCAGCGCGCCGATGCGCCCCGCCACTGCGCAGCTGCCGCGCGTCGGACGCACGATGCGCGTGAGGAGCTTGAGGATCGTCGACTTCCCCGCACCGTTCGGGCCGATGATGCCGAGCGCCTCGCCGGGGCGCACGGTAAACGTCACATCGCGAACGGCCCAGAAGTCTCCCGACTGAAGATCCACCGGGCGCGGTCCGCGTCGAATGAGGCGCTTCCCGAGCGCCGGAAGAAAATCGCGCAGGCTGTTGTGCACCTCACCGTAGCGAAACTTTTTCCAAACGTGACGAAAGGAAACGAGCGCGTCGCTCACGGCACCTCAGATGTACTCGGCGAAGACGAACTCGGAGCGATGAAAGATCATCGCGCTCGCCGCGAGTCCGCCCACTGCCCACACCGCAGCGTACGCGAGACTGCCGGGAGACCAGACCGTGATGCCTTCCGCTGACACGATCGGCAGGAGCAGGTCGTGGCCCTGCACCACTGCCAATCGCAGTCCCTCGAGCAATGGAGACAGGGGGTTCAGCATGACGAGCCGAGCTAATTTGGGCCCCATCATCTCCGGATCGAAGAAAACGGGAGTAAAAAAAATGCCGAACGTCAGCATCAACTGCACGATGTACTTCACGTCGCGAAAGAAGAGATTGGCGCAGCTGAGGAACAGGCTCGATGCGACGGTGAAGAGAAAGAGCAATAGCACCAGCGGCAGAACCCATAGCAGCGCCAGCGAGGCGTGCACACCGAGGAAAGGCAGGATGAGCGCGAGCACCGCCGCTCCGATGAGCGCATCGAGCGCCTGGCCCAGTGTCGCCGCCAGCGGCAGCACCGCGCGCGGGAAGTACACCTTGCTGACGAGCTGCAGATTCCCGGTCAGACTACTGGTCGCGGAGCTCATCGCGCTCACGAAGAACGACCAGGGAAGCGCCTTCACGGCGATCGCTGCGACGTTCGCGAGCTCGAAGTGCGAATTGGAGCTGCGCGACATCGAGTAGCGCACGAGGCATCCGGAGAGCACGACGAGCGCCGGCATCAAGAGCGCCCAGCCGAATCCGATCACCGCCTGTTTGTACCGGATCCGAATGTCGCGCAGCGTCAGCTGATACAGCATCTCCCGAAAGCGCCAAAGCTCGACCCCAGCTTCGCGCAGATCGGACGCGTAGGATGGCTGCAGCTCGACGCCCTCGCCGCCGCACGATGCATCGGACGCGAGGGTGTCCTCGCTCTCGTCGGTGCTGGCGCTCGCGTCGCCTACCACTGTCACGGTCGAATCGCCGTCGTCGTCTGCACGCGTCAAGAGTCACTTGGGGGCTGGATCGACATGCAGGTGGAAACTAAGGCTGCGCGGCAGTGTTGCACAGCCGAGCGACGTCTGGTGTGCGCGGAAACTATATTGTCGCACGGCCATGCTGGACGGCCTCGAGCAATGCGTCAGCGCAAGAGCCCGGAAGCACTTCGCACTGGATGAAGGAATGCGAGCGAACACGGCGCGGCCGATCAAAGTTGCGGAACTCGAGCTGCGCGACCCCATCATGGGGCTCGTGGATCTCGACGGCTACACGTCCGCGCAGCTGCTCGTCCGTCTCGACGGCACGCCCCTCGGCTACCTCACAGTGCCGCTGCTTCGCGGGCGCTGTGACGCACGCACGCTCGCCGCCGCGGTGGCGCGCGACCTGTTCGAGCCACTCGTGCGAGAGCTCCTGCACCGGCGCCTTGCCGAGCCGCTCACGGCAGACGCGCTTCGAATTGAAGAGCTGCTCTCGTTCACGCCGCGAGCCGACCTGCACGACATGCCATCGATCTCCGTGGCCGTGTGCACGCGCGACCGTCCCGCGGAACTCGCGCAATGTCTCGAAGCGCTCACCCGATCGAGCCCGCCCGCGGCAGAGATCCTCGTCATCGACAACGCGCCCTCGAGCGATGCGACCGAACGACTCGTGCGCGATCGATTCCCGGACGTGCGATACGTGCGCGAGGAACGGCCCGGGCTCGATCGGGCGCGCAATCGCGCGATCACCGAGGCGCGGAACGAGATCATCGCGTTCACGGACGACGATGTCGTCGTCGACCGCGGATGGGTGCGCGCACTCGCGACCGTCTTCGCGGAGGCGCCGGATGTGAGCGCGGTGACGGGACTCGTGGTGCCATTCGAGCTTGAGAGCGAGGCGCAGCGGGACTTCGAGCACTACGGTGGATTCGGTCGCGGGTTCGCGCGTCTGTGGCACCTGGCCGGCAATCATCACGGGGCCGGACGATTCGGCACGGGCGCCAACATGGCATTCCGCCGGAGGCTGTTCGAGGAAATTGGGCCGTTCGATCCCGCGCTCGACGTGGGAACGCCGTCGAACGGAGGTGGCGACCTCGAGATGTATTTTCGCGTGCTCCAGGAAGGTCGGACACTCGTGTACGAGCCGCGTGCGGTGGTGCGGCACAGACATCGCCGCGAGGCGGAGCAGCTCCGCAAGCAGATGCGCGACTGGGGGACGGGGCTATTCGTCTACATGAAGCGCAGCGCGGCCCGTTATCCCGGTGAGCGACGCGCCTTTCGAATGCTCACGCGATGGTGGATCCGGCGTTACATCGTTCGGCGATTTCTCCTCTCGCACGTGCGACCTACGCGGTACCCGCGCGAGCTCATCTCGAACGAGGTGCGCGGCGCGCTCGGGGCGCGACGCGCCTACCTCGACGCGCTGCGCAATGCAACTGAGATCGAGCGCATTTGGGGTGGCGAATCCATCGGGCCGGCGCGCGGCGCGCAGAGGACACGAGGCGCAGAGGCCGCGCTGACTGATGGGGTCGCGGTGCGCACCGTGGAGCTCGCTGATTGCGCGCGCGCCATCAACGACGTGTCGAGCTATTCGGCGGTCCAGCTCATCATGATGCGCAGCGGTCGCCCCACCGGCGCGTTCGAGGTGAAGACGGGCGGGCGACCGCTCAGTGTTGCGCAGCAGCGAGACGTTGTCGCTGACTACTTCACGCCGCTCCTGATCGGGACGCGTCGGCAGGACATTGCCGAGGCGGTCGAGGCTTGGCTGGCGCGTGAGGATTCCGCGCGCACACCAATGGCGAGCATGCCGGTCACGGCCCCGGCTATATCAAACGAAATCGTCTCGATCGTCGTCGCGACCTTCGATCGCCCCGAGAATCTACGAAACTGCCTCCGGTGCCTGCTCGCGCAGAAGACTGCGCGACCGACGGAACACATCGTCGTCGACAACCACCCCCTGTCCGGCCTGACGGAGGCTGTGGTCGCGGAATTTCCGAGCGTGCGCTTGATCCGCGAGCCTCGCGCGGGGCTCTCCTATGCGCGCAACGCCGGTATCGCAGCGAGCAAGGGCTCGATCGTAGTTGCCACGGACGACGACGTCATTATGAGCGCCGACTGGCTCGACAAGCTGATCGCGCCGTTCGCGCGGGACGACGTGATGATCGTGACGGGGAACGTGCTCCCCGCACGACTGGACACGCGCGCGGAGCGTCTGTTCGAGCACTACGGTGGGTTGGGGCGTGGCTTCGAGCGAGTCGATGCGGGAGGGGGGTGGTTCGACTCCTGGTACCGCCAGGCCGTCCCGACGTGGAAGCTGGGCGCGACCGCTAACGCCGCATTCCGAGCGGCGATATTCACGCATCCCGAGATCGGTATGCTCGACACCGCGCTGGGTGCGGGGTCGCCCACGGGGTGCAGCGAAGATACCGATCTCTTCTATCGCGTGCTCGCCGCGGGTTTCACTATCGTTTACGAGCCTGATGCCTTCGTATGGCATGCCCACCGTCGCGACATGCGAGGCTTGCGGCGCCAGCTGTACGCGTACAGCAAGGGACACGTCGCCTATCACCTGAATACGTGGCTGCGGTACCGTGACTCGCGCGCGTTTTTTCACCTCGCGTTCACGCTGCCCAAGTGGCAGCTAAAGAAGCTGGCGCGATGGGTGCGAGGTACGGGAAATTATCCGCTCCGCCTCATTCTGACGGAGATCGCTGGAAACCTGGCAGGGCCATTGGCGCTGTGGCGCGCGCGTCGCCGCGCACGAAAGCTCGATGCCATGGGCGCGGGCACGCCCGCCGTCTGACCTCGATCTGGGAGACGAACGCCGATGCTCTATGAGTTGAAGGTTCGCATGCTCAAGACGCGCCGGGGCAATCTGCTTTGGCGGCATTGGCGTGCAAGGCGAGGAGACGTCGTCGGGAGTTACGGCGATCTCGCGGGCTATGTGAAGCGGTACGCGCCCGGACACAGCTTTGCCGACATCGGATGCATGTGGGGCGTGAATGGCGAGTTCGCGTTCCTTGCCGAGGAGATGGGTGCGCGCGGCGTGAAGGGGGTCGATGTATTCGGGCCCACACCCGAGTTCGAAGAAACGAAGCTTGCGCGCAGCTCGGCCGTCGAGTTCGTGCTCGGGGATGTCACGCAGCCCGACACCATCTCGCGCGTCGGCCCCGTGGACGTGGTGTTATGCGCGGGAGTGCTGTATCACCATCCCGCACCGTTCGACCTGCTCGTCGCGCTGCGGCAGCTCTGTCGCACGACGCTCATTCTGCGAACGTCGACCATTCCCGAGGTGCGGCGCCTGCGGAATGCTGCCGTGTTCTGGCCGATGCTCTCGGCCCGCGATCGGCAGATGTGGAATCTCTCGAAACTCGGGCTGCTGCATCAGGCGGGGATCAGTGATTCGTTCGCGCCGGAGCAGGGCTACGGGAACTGGTTCTGGGGGCTGACGCCGAGCTGCCTGCGCTCACTCGTGGAGACCGCGGGCTTCCGGGTGGATGTCACGGCAACGGAGGCCTTTGCCCAGACGCTCATCTGCACGCCGGTGGAAACCGCGTTCCACCACGTGCTGCCGAATGCCATGCGGGCGCAACAGCTTGGCGCGGAGGTGTCAGCGGCGGGGATCGCGCGTCCGGCGTGAACGTGGCTACCGCTCCGCGGGCAGCTGCGTGAATGGACCGATGTGCGCGTCGCGAAGCATCGCCATGGCGGCAGCGAGCTTCTTCTCGTCCCAGTGCATGAGGAACTCGCGGTGACGCGACGCCATCTCGAGGCGCGGTACGCCGTTTCGCAGATCCTGCTCCACCGAGGTCATTCCCGTCACCTCGTCGAGGACTCCCTTATCTCCTCGCTGCACGCCGTCCTTCGGGAGCATCGTCATGGACGCGTGGTGCAACTTCCTGCCGTCGATCGGCATGCGATCCTTCCTCTGCCTACCTGCCGAGCCCCGGCCGCGTGTTCTATTTCTGCTACGGCGCCAGCATCAAGCAAGACGAACTCGTCTTGTTTGGCGATCTCGCGGAGCGCACGACGGACGGCCTGATCGTGAAGCTCACCCACCAGCACCTCGTGAAATGGCACACCGCTGCCGTGTACGTCGCAGCAGTCACGCGCGTCGAAACCACGGTACGAATGCACTGGTGGTGCGCTGGTATTCGCGATACGCGTCGCCCTTGCTGCGCACTGCCTGCGCCTCCGTCAGCGGAATACCCGTCACACGCAGCAGGAAGTAGAGCATCAGCAACGGGCAGACGATGGTGATCCATCCGTACGGTGATCCCAGCGCGGCGACGAAGAACCCGCACCAGACGAGCGATTCGAAGAAATAGTTTGGGTGTCGCGAGTATCGCCACACTCCGACTTCACACACCCGGCCCCTGCTCGCCGGATCGCGTTTGAAGGCCTGCATCTGCAGGTCCGCCACAGTTTCGCCGAGGACGCCAGCCGCCGCGAGTGCCAGCCCGGCGATCTCCACGATAGCAAAGGATCGCACTGGATTGAATGACGCCAGAAGGAATGGCGTTGAGAAGATGGCCACGAGCACAGCCTGTAACTCGAAGAAGCCCAGGAATCCGAGCGGGCCCGGCCAGCGAAGCCGCAACTCGGCGTAGCGCGAGTCCTCTGTTGGATGATGCCGAATCACGCGCACAAGTATGTACGTGCCGAGCCGCAGGCTCCACACCGCGCCAATCGCGGCGAACGCCCACTTCCGTGTTTCGAACCCCGGACCTGCCCACGCGTAGATGGGTGCGAGGATCGCCACACCGTAGGAGAAGGCCACGTCGAGCAGGCCGTAGTTCCTGATCCTTACGCTGATCGCCCAGGTCACGGCGAAGTAGCCCGCCGCAATCGCAAGCCCTATCGCGAAGAGGGCGATCATGCGTTTGCCGGCGCTGTCCCGCGCACCCGCGTGGCCAATCCTCGAATCGGCGAGCGCAGTCCGAAGTAGAGTGCGCCGGCAAATACCGGCGCGACGAAGCACCAGACGACGATGCCCCCCACCGCGATCATACCGAAGTCACTGAAGAACTTGCCCGTGTCGTCGCGAAGCCGCTCGACGAGCGTCGGAATGGAGAGTGGCACCTGCGGACGCCCGAGCAGCGTTTCCCCTGCGCGGTAGAACGGGAGGAGCGTGAGCAACTGCGCAGGATAGGCAATATAGTTGACCAACTGGATGAGCGGTTGATTGAGTCGCAACCGCGCAGCCGCGATTCCACACAGCACCGTCGTCGCGCCAAGGATCGGAAAGATGCCGAATACCAGACCGAGCGCGATGGTGAGCGCGATCTTTTCAGCTGTAATGCCTTGACGCAACTGGCCGACGATGGACGCCATCACTCGGCGCATCCACGCCGATTCTTGCCGAGGTAGCAATGGCGCCGCGTGGCCGGTCATCGGGATGACCTCTGCCAGTTGTGGTGCAGATTCCGGTTGTTGGGTCGCGTATACACCGCCTGCACGACGCTGATGTTTCGCGTGGCGAACGCGGCTTCGCAGTACTGAAGATAGTAGTTCCACTTGCGGACGAAGCGTTCGTCGAAGCCGAGGGCGCGCACGCCGCCGATGCGCGCGTTGAAGCGCTCCCACCAGAGGTGCAGCGTCCGGACATAGCTCGTCCCGATATCTTCCAGGTCGTGCAGAAATAGATCGCCCGTGCGGTTCAGCGCGTGATTCACCCGACCGACGCTGAGCAGGAGCGACCCGGGAAAGATGTGCTTCTGAATCCAGTCCACACCGCGTTTGAGTTCGTCGTGGCGTGCGTCGGGCACCGTGATGTACTGCAGGCCGACGAGGCCGCAGGGCTTGAGGAGCTCGTTGATCTTCGCGAAGTAGCCCTCGAGATAGCGATCGCCGATGGCTTCCATCATTTCGATCGAGGCGATCTTGTCATATTGGCCGGTGAGCGTGCGGTAGTCGGCCAGCTGAAGGTCCACACGATCAAGAATCCCTTCGCGCGTAAAGCGGTCGAGTGCATACGTGTACTGCGCCTCCGAAATTGTCACCGTGGTCACCCGGCAGCCGTAGCTGTGCACCACGTGCGATGCAAACCCACCCCACCCGCTTCCGATCTCGAGGAGGTGATCGGTAGGCTCAAGTCGCAGCTTGCGACACAAGGCGTCGTACTTCGCGAGCTGCGCCTCCTCGAGTGACTGCTCCGCCTCGGTGAAGTACGCGCTCGAGTACGTCATGGTCCCGTCCAGCCACAGACGGTAGAAATCGTTGCCGAGATCGTAGTGCTCGGCGATGTTGCGGCGACTTGTGGCCATGCTGTTCGGCCGCACCAGATGAAGCAGCCGGTTGTACGACTTCAGCAGGTTGAGCGCGAACGCGCGCGCCTTCGACCCTGACATGCCCGGCGAGTTCTCGACGTTGAGCACAGCCCACGCAATCACACGCGAGATGCTGTCGGTCTCCCAGTCACCGTCCATGTAGCTCTCACCGAAGCCGACGTCGCCGAACAGGACGCACTTCTGGAAGAAGGCGTCGTCGAGTACGCGGATATTCGCGCTGGCCGCCGCGCCAGGCGTCCCCATCATCACCGTCTCGCCGTCGGGCAACTCGAGACGCAAGCAGCCGGCCGTCATGTTGCGTATTGCATCGAGCACAAGGCGTCGAAAAAGCCCACCGCGCGCGCGCGCGGTCGCGATGGCGCGACCGCTCTGCCACGCCGACGTGGATTCGTTCATGAGGGTTTCCCCGAAACGGATATGTGCGG
>JBDTXL010000543.1:0-4001 GCA_040006195.1 Gemmatimonadota bacterium
TCCCCGCCTTCAACAAGAAGATGATCGAGGAGTTCGCCGAAGGTTTCCACGAAGCGCAACGCGCCTCGGTTCACGCCGGCGCCGCATCTTGATCGAGCTACATCAGAAATGACAGCGTGCGCCCGGAGCCATCACGGCCCCGGGCGCACGTTCGTTTTACTCACGCTCGCCAACGGTAACGAATGCAGCATCGAAAACTCGGTACGCAGGGACTCGACACATCCGCCATGGGACTCGGCTGCATGGGGATGTCGGACTTCTACGGCGATCGCAGTGATCAGGGCGAGTCTGTCGCCACGATCCACCGCGCGCTCGAGCTCGGAGTCAACTTCCTCGACACCGCCGACATGTACGGCCCGCACACCAACGAGCAGCTCGTCGGCAAGGCGATCAAGGACAACCGCGAGAAGTACGTCATCGCCACCAAGTTCGGCATCGTCCGCGACGCCAACGATCCACTCAAGCGCGGCATCAACGGCCGCCCCGAATATGTGCGCGCCTCGGTCGAAGGCTCCCTCAAGCGGCTCGACATCGACACGATCGATCTCTACTACCAGCATCGCGTCGACATCAACACCCCGATCGAGGACACCGTCGGCGAGCTCGCGAAACTCGTGAGCGAAGGGAAGATCAAGTACATAGGACTCTCCGAGGCGGGTCCCGAGACACTGCGCCGCGCGTGTGCGGTGCATCCGATCTCCGCGTTGCAGACGGAGTACTCGCTCTGGAGCCGTGAGCCCGAAGACGAGATCATCCCCGCCTGTCGCGCCCTCGGCATCGGCTTCGTCCCCTACTCGCCTCTCGGACGCGGCTTTCTCACCGGCGCGTATAAGAGCATCGAGGACTTCCGCTCCGATGACTTCCGACGTTCGTCACCGCGCTTTCAGGGCGAGAACTTCGAGAAGAATCTCGAGCTCGTGAAGCACATTCAGGCGCTCGCGGCCGACAAGGGATGCTCGCCGTCTCAGCTGGCTCTCGCCTGGGTGATGGCGCAGGGCAACGACATGGTGCCGATTCCGGGAACCAAGCGCCGCGAGTTTCTCGAGGAGAACGTGGGCGCGATCAACGTCACGCTCACACCGCAGGATCTCGCCCGCATCGATGAGGTCGCGCCCAAGGGCGCGGCAGTGGGCGACCGCTACCCCGCGGAATCGATGAAGATGATCGGCCGCTGACCGACCTCGCACCAACAGTCTCACGTACTGCACCACGTACATCCACCAGTCCGGAGATCGCCGAATGACCCGCCCCACCTCATCGCTCCTCGCTCTCACTGTCGCGCTGATCGCTCTCCCGAGCGCGTGCTCCCCGAAGGCCGACAACGCAGAAAAGGCCGCCGCCACCGCGCCGCAGCGCATCGCCGTCGTCGACGGCCTTTCCGCGCCGGAAGCGCTCTCCTTCGATGCCACGAACAACGTCTATTTCGTGAGCAATGCCAACGGCACGCTCGGTATCAAGGATGACAACGGCTTCATCGCACGCATCACGGCCGATGGGGTGGTGGACTCGATGCACTTCATTCAGGGCGGCCGCGACGGCGTGCAACTCGATGCACCAATGGGCTCGCGCGTCGAGGGCGACACGCTTTGGGTACTCGACGTCGACAAGCTGCGCGGCTTCGACACGAAGACGGGAAAGCCCTACATCACCATCGACCTCTCGCCGGTGAAGGCGCTCTTCCTCAACGATCTCGCGATCGACTCGACCGGTGACTTCTACATCACCGACACGGGGATCCAGGTGGGCGCCGACAGCAAGCTCAATCACACGGGGCCCGACCGCATTCTCAAGGTCGCGCGCAAGGATCACAGCGTCAGCGTCGCAGTCTCCTCCGCGCTCCTCTCGGCCCCCGATGGCATCACCTACGATCGTCGCGGCAAGCGCTTCGTGCTCGCGCCATTCGGCGGTCCTTCCGTGCAGTCGTGGGCAGTCGGCGATCCCGGACCCAAGGATGTTGCACCGGGCAAGAGCATGTTCGACGGCGCCGAAGCCGAAGCGAACGGACAGATCCTCATCACCAGCTGGAACGACTCGAGCGTTGCGACGCTCGAAGGTCCGAAGCTCGTTCCGCGCCTTACGAAGCTCGGCTATCAGCCCGCGGATGTCAGCATGGACGCAGGGCACTCGCGCGTCGGCATCGTCTCGATGGTCGCCAACAAGTTCGAGCTCTGGGAATGGCCTGCGAAGTAGGCACCCGCTCCCACCACACACAGTTATGGAGTAGCCGCATCATGCAGCAGGACACCACCAGCATTGCCCGCACACTCACGGTCGGAGCCGCGCTTTTCGCCGTCGCCTGTGCGAGGGGCGACAAGCCCGCCGCGGCCGACTCTACCGCCAAGGGCGCCGTCGCCTCGGCGGCCGCGTGTGCCGGCGACAACGGAGGACTCACCCTTCCGCCCGGCTTCTGCGCCACCATCTTCGCCGACTCGCTGGGGCACGTCCGTCATCTCGTCTTCGCGGCGAATGGTGACGCGTACGCGAATACGTGGAGCGGCAAATACTTTCCCGACGGCAGCACGCCGGCGGCGCCGTTCCTCGTCGCGCTCCGCGACACGAAGCACGATGGCCATGCGGACATGATCAAGCGCTTCGGTGACTCGCTCGCCAACGGCGGCGCCGGCGGCACCGGCATCTCCCTGTACAAGGGCGCGCTCTTCGTCGAGACGAAGGACAAGATCGTGAAGTACGCGATGGACTCCTCTTTCGTTCCCGCGGGCGCACCATCGACCGTCGTCAGCGGGCTCCCGCTCGAAGGCGATCACCCGATGCACCCGTTCGCGATCGACAGCACGGGCCAGCTCTTCGTCGATGTCGGCTCGAAGACCAACTCGTGCCAGGTGAAGAACCGCACGCTCAAGAGCCCCGGCATCAATCCGTGCACCGAGCTCAATACGCGCGGCGGAATCTGGAGCTACGATGCGAACAAGTCGGGGCAGACATTCTCTCCGGCGGGCCGCTATGCCACGGGCATTCGCAACGCGGTGGGCATCGCGTTCGACGCCTCGGGGCAGCTCTACTCCACGCAGCACGGACGCGACCAGCTCGGCGACAACTGGGCGGGGCTCTACACACCGCAGGAGGGCGCCGATCTTCCGGCGGAGGAGCTTCTCAAGATCGTGAAGGGCGGCGACTACGGCTGGCCCAAATGCTACTTCGACTCCACACAGAAAAAGCTCGTGCTCGCACCGGAGTACGGCGGCGATGGCGGCAAGGCGATCGGGGACTGCGACAAGAAGATCGAGCCGGTGGTCTACTTCCCCGCGCACTGGGCGCCGAACGCGCTCACCTTCTACAACGGCTCACAATTCCCCGCGAAGTACAAGGGCGGCGCCTTCGTTGCCTTTCACGGATCATGGAATCGCGCGCCAGCGCCACAGGAAGGCTATCGCGTCGTCTTCGTTCCGTTCGCCGACGGCAAGCCGCACGGCAACGACTACGAGACCTTTGCGAACGGCTTCGCCGCTACACCAACGCCGCAGCCGACAACTGCGAAATTTCGCCCAACCGGACTCGCTGTGGCACCGGACGGCTCGCTCTTCATCACCGATGACGTACGCGGGCGCATCTGGCGCGTCACCTACAAGGGCGATGGAAAATAATATCTTGAATTCAAGAGAATGCGGGGACCGGGCGTTTCGATGCCCGGTCCCCGTTTTTTATTTCGCGCCCGCCGGCAGGTGTTGCTCGAGATACGTGGTGAGCAGCGTATAGAGATGCAGCCTCGTCCCCTCGCCTTCGCAGATGCAGTGCGAGCGGTTCGGGTACGCCATCATCGTGAACGGCCGGTTCGCAGCGACGAGCGCGTTCACGAGCCGCTCCGTCCCCTGATAGTGCACATTGTCGTCTCCCGTTCCATGCACTACCAATAGATCGCCGCGCAGATTCGCGGCATACGTGAGCGGAGAGCCGCGCTTGTAGCCGTCCACATTCTCCTGCGGCAGCCCCATGTAGCGCTCCTGGTAGATCGTGTCGTAGAGCCGCTCGTCCGGCACCGGCGC
>JBDTXL010000544.1:0-2411 GCA_040006195.1 Gemmatimonadota bacterium
GCATGAGCACCGATACCGCCTCGAGATTCACGTACGATGCGACGACGACATCGCGCGCCGCCTGCAGCCCGAACATCGCCGCAGTGCCGTTCGTCGTCGTCAGCAGCACGGTCTTCCCTTCCACGGCTTCGCGCGTGAACTCCCCCGGCGAGTTGCCGAGATCGAAGCCGGGAACGATGAGCATCTTTCGCTCGCCCGCCAGACGCACCTCGCCCTTATCGAACTGCTTCGCGCGCGTGATGACCTCGTCCGCGCTCTCGAGCGGCACGATGTTACGCGCGCCGTTGCCGAGCGCGAACGCGATGCTCGTCGAGGCACGCAGCACGTCGATGACGGCGATGACGCGCCCGGCGATCAGCGCGGGCATGGCGGTGGGGGGACCAAAAACCACATCAATGCGCATTACGGCTCCCGCAGCAGATCGCTCTCGCGCTCCAGAAACTTCGTGTCGATCTCGCCGGCCTGGAAGCGCGCATTCTGCATCACGCGGCCGAGGAACGGAACCGTCGTCGTGACGCCCTCGACGATGAAGAAATCGAGGGCGATCTGCATCCGCTTGATCGCTTCCATGCGCGTGCTCCCCTGGCAGATGAGCTTCGCCAGAAGCGAATCGTAATACGGAGGCACCGTGTAGCCAGTATAGATGTGCGTATCGACGCGCACGCCGGGGCCGCCGGGCGGATTGAAGACCTCGATGCGGCCGGGCGACGGCTGGAAATTGCGCGCTGGATCTTCCGCGTTCACGCGCACCTCGATGACATGCCCGCGCAGCGGCGGCATCGACGTCACGCTCAGCTTCTCGCCCGCGGCAACGCGGATCTGCTCTTTCACGAGATCGACGCCGGTGATCATCTCCGTGACGGGATGCTCCACCTGGATGCGCGTGTTCATCTCCATGAAGTAGTACGAGCCGTCGGTGTCGAGGAGCATCTCGATCGTCCCCGCACCGACGTAGTCGATCGCCTTCGCGCCGCGCACTGCGTCGTCGCCCATGCGCTGGCGCAGATCCGGCGTCATCGCGGGGCTCGGTGATTCCTCGATGAGCTTCTGGTGGCGGCGCTGCACCGAGCAGTCGCGCTCGCCGAGATGGATCACGTTGCCGTGCGAGTCGCCCAGGATCTGGAACTCGATGTGGCGTGGCCGCGCGAGATACTTCTCGACGTACACCTCGTCGCTGCCGAAGGCCGAGAGCGCTTCCGAGCGCGCGAGCTGGAAGGCGCGCGCGAAGTCGTCGGGATCGTTGGCGACACGCATCCCCTTGCCGCCACCGCCGGCCGCCGCCTTGATGATGACCGGAAAGCCGATGTCGCGCGCGAAGCCGAGCGCCTCATCGACATCTTCGACGGGGCCCGGTGTGCCTGGTACGATCGGGACGCCGACGCCGGCCATCGTCTTGCGCGCGGTGGCCTTGTCGCCCATGAGCCGGATCTGCGAGGCCGTGGGTCCGATGAAGGTGATGTTGGAGGCCGCGCAGGTCTCGGCGAATTCGGCGTTCTCGGCCAAAAAGCCGTAGCCCGGATGGATGGCGTCGGCGCCGGTGATCTCGGCGGCCGCGATCAGGCGAGGAATCTTGAGGTACGACTCACGCGCCGGCGCCGGGCCGATGCAGACGTCATCGTCGGCGAAGCGGACGTGAAGCGACTCGCGATCGGCCTCCGAATAGACTGCAACCGTCTGAATGTCGAGCTCGCGGCAGGCGCGTATGATCCGAAGCGCGATCTCGCCGCGATTGGCGATCAGGACTTTCTTGAACATCAGTTGGTGTACCCGGCGTGGCGGCGCGAATGGCCAGCCGTGCTGTCAGCCATCGCCATCGCGTTGAAAGTCGTCCCAGCTCGTGTCGCTGGATCCCTCGACACCTTGCGCGCGCAAAGCAAGCTCGCTCGGGTTGGTGGCGAAGAATAACGCGTTCTCGTAGGTAATGACACCACGGGTATACCACTGCATGAGCGACTGGTCGAAGCTCTGCATCCCGTATTGCACGGTTCCTTCCTTGATCAGGTCGGGGATGTCGAGCGACTTCGTCATGTCGCGGATCTGATCGCGCACGGCGGCGGTGTTGATCAGGATCTCCACCGCGGGAATGCGCCCGGGCTTGTCCGAGCGCGGCACGAGGCGAAGCGAGATCACCGCGGCGAGCGCGCTCGCGAGCGTGAATCGCACTTCGTTCTGCTGGTGCGGCGCGTAGAAGGAGAGCACGCGGTTGATCGTCTGCGTCGCATCCGTGGTGTGCAGCGTCGAGAAAACGAGGTGTCCCGTGTCGGCGGCCTTGAGCGCGACCTCGAGCGTTTCCGTATCTCGAATCTCACCGATGAGGATGACGTCGGGGTCCTGTCGCAGCACGCGGCGGAGCGCCACGCCGAAGCTGCCGGTGTCCGCGCCGACTTCGCGCTGATTGATGCTCGAGTTGA
>JBDTXL010000545.1:0-4377 GCA_040006195.1 Gemmatimonadota bacterium
ATGGTGAACGACGACTTCATCGAGTCGGTCACTCCCGAGAAGGTCCCGCAGATTCTCACTCAGTTCAAATAGATGGGATACCCCCACAAGTCGCATCCGAAAGAGACGCCGATCCTCTCCAAGTACTTCGGAGAGCCGCAGGCGCGCACCCTCGACGGCTGGAAGGAGCGCGGCGGCTATCGCGCGCTGCAGCAGGCGCTGGGCATGACGCCGGCCGACATCGTGAACGTGCTCAAGGAATCGGGGCTGCGCGGACGAGGCGGCGCCGGCTTTCCGACGGGCACGAAGTGGTCGTTCATGAAGCCTGGAGACGGCAAGGCGCACTATCTCTGCGTCAACGCGGATGAGTCGGAGCCGGGCACCTTCAAGGATCGCGAGATCATGCGCTGGACTCCGCACGCCCTTCTCGAGGGCACGGCGATCGGCGCGTACTCGATCGGTGCCGAGGTGGCGTACATCTACATCCGCGGCGAGTTTACCGAGCCATTGCGCGTGATGGAGGCCGCGGTGAAGGAGGCGTACGCCGCGGGAATTCTCGGTAACAACGCGATGGGGAGCGGACACCGCATCGACATCCACGTGCACCGCGGCGCCGGCGCGTACATCTGCGGCGAAGAGACGGCGATGATGAATTCGCTCGAAGGGCGTCGCGGCAACCCGCGCATCAAGCCGCCGTTTCCCGCAGTCGCGGGACTGTTCGGCCAGCCGACGACGATCAACAACGTCGAGACGCTCGCCGCCGTGCCGCATGTGCTGAATAACGGCGCCGCGTGGTACAAGGCGATGTCGCTGTCGAATCCGAAGAGCACGGGATCGAAGCTCTTCTCGGTGTGCGGCAACGTCACGCGTCCCGGCAACTATGAAGTGGTGCTCGGCTTTCCGTTCAAGGACTTTCTCTACGATCTCTGCGGCGGTCCGCTGCCCGGGCGAAAGTTCAAGGCGGTGATCCCTGGTGGATCATCGGTGCCGATCCAAACGATGGACGAGGCGGAGAGCACGCTGATGGACTACGAGGGCTTCGTCGCGAAGGGCTCGATGCTCGGCTCCGGCGGCGTAATCGTCTTCGACGACTCGCAGTGCATGGTGAAGCACATCGCGCGGCTCACGCGCTTCTACGCCCACGAGAGTTGCGCGCAGTGCACGCAGTGCCGCGAGGGAACGGCGTGGACGACGAAGATCATGGAACGCATCGAGGCCGGTGGCGGGACGATGCAGGATCTGGATACGCTACTCGAGATCGCCGATAACATGACGGGCAAGACGATTTGCGTGCTGAGCGATTCGTGCGCGGCGCCCGTCGTCTCGGGCATCCAGAAGTTCAAGCACGAGTTCGAGGCGCACATCACGGGTAAGCGCTGCCCATTCCGTGCAACCGCGGCTGCGTGATGGCTGACGCGACGATGGTCACGCTGACGATCGAGGGGCGCGAAGTCCAGGTGCCTTCGGGAACCTCGATTCTCGAGGCTGCGAAGCTCGCCGGCGTGCTCGTGCCTCATTATTGCTATCACCCGGGGCTGCCGGTCGCCGGTGTGTGCCGCATGTGTCTCGTCGAGGTGGAAAAGGCGCCGAAGCTCGCGCCCGCGTGCGCGACGGCAGTTGCCGATGGACAGGTGGTGCACGTGCACTCCGAGAAGTCGCTCAAGGCGCGTCAGGGCGTGCTCGAGCTCCTGCTCATCAACCATCCGCTCGACTGCCCGATCTGCGATCAGGCCGGCGAGTGTGAGCTGCAGGATTACACCTTCCGCGAAGGGCGCACGCAGGGACGGCTTGGTCCGGAGCCAAAGCGCTTCAACCCGGTCGAGGATTTCGGCGGCGACGTACTCTACGTCCCGAACCGCTGCATCCTCTGCACGCGCTGTGTGCGCTTCATGGATGAGATCGTGAAGGAGCCGGTGCTCAACGTGAGCGAGCGCGGCGACCGCGCGGTGATCGGCAAGTTCGACGGTCAGGATCTCACAAACGAATGGGCGTCGAACGTCGTCGATCTCTGTCCGGTGGGCGCTCTGCTCTCGAAGGATTTCTTGAACAAGGCGCGCGCGTGGGAGTTGGATCGCACGCCGAGCATCTGCCCGAACTGCACGCAGGGGTGCAACTCGATTCTGGAGACGCGCGACAACGTCGTCGTCCGCATGCGGCCGCGCTCGAACGCCGAAGTCAATCAGTGGTATCTCTGCGAAACGGGACGCCTCGACTACAAGTGGCTCAATCCATCGACGCGTCTCGAGGCACCGCTCGTGCGGCAGGGCGCCGACAAGCTCTCGGCCGTCGACTGGGACGTGGCGATTCGCTCCGCAGCGACGATGCTCGGCGGGGCACGCGTGGTCGCACTCGTGAGCCCAATGCTCTCGAACGAATCGCTCTTCCTGGCATCGCGCGTGGTCGCGCGCACGGGCGGGAAGGGAGTCTTCCGCGTGGCGACGGGCCCCGAGGCGCCGCTCCCCGGCGTGCCGGATCTCGCGCTGCGGGCCGAGCGCGCGGCGAACGTACGCGGCGCCGAGCTCCTCGGCTTCGCGAAGTCCGCGTCGCCGCTCGATGAGCTCAAGGCGGGCGATGTACTGCTGGTGATTGGCGAGACGCTCACCGCGGCGGATACCGCAGCGATCGCGCGAGCGAGCCAGGTGATACTCATCGCCCCGACGATTCCGGAACACGCACGGAGCGCCGCGATCGCGCTGCCGTCGTCGACGATGTCGGAGGAAGAGGGAACGTTCACGAATCTGCGCGGACGCGTGCAACGGTACTTCCAGGCGAACGCTGCGCCCGGGATGTCGCGCCCGGCGTGGTGGGTGCTCGGCGATCTGCTTACCCAGCTCGGTGAGCCGACCAACATGTTCGTCGCGAGCGAGGCGTTCTCGGCGCTGGCAGCGGCGCGCGTGGAATTCGCCGGAATGAGCTACGACGCTCTCGGAGTGAAGGGCCTGCTCATGGCCGGGCAGCCGGCGGCGCAGGCGGTCGTGCAATGACACTCGCGACGCTGGCCGTGATGGCTTCCGATCCGGTCGTCTACCATACGTATTACGATCCGCTGGTGCCGGTCACGGCGCTGCCATGGCTGCTGTACACGATCCTGAAGATGATCATCGTGTTCACGGTGCTCATGGTCGGCGTCGCAATGCTGACACTGGCCGAGCGCAAGATCTCCGCATGGATTCAGGATCGCATTGGGCCGAACCGCACGGGATACGGCGGACTTTTGCAGCCCGCCGCCGACGGTCTCAAGAACATCATGAAGGAAGAGACATATCCGGACGCCGCGTATATGCCGCTCTTCATTCTCGCGCCGATGCTGTCGTTCATCCCGTCGCTCATCACCTTCGCGGTAATTCCGTTCGCGGCGCCGTTTAGTTCGCGGTGGGGGCTGGTCGAGATGTCGGTAGCCGACGTGCCGATCGGCTTCCTCTATATTCTCGCGATCTCCTCGCTCGGCGTCTACGGCATCGTGCTCGCGGGGTGGTCGTCGAACAACAAGTACTCGCTGCTCGGTGGGCTCCGCTCGAGCGCGCAGATGATCAGCTACGAGATCTCGATGGGGATGGCGGCCGTGTCGGTGCTGCTGCTCTCGGGGAACGTCTCACTGCAGGCCATCGTGCATCAGCAGCAGACCATGGGATGGACCGTGTTCCCGCTGCTCCTCGGCTTCTTCATTTTCTGCGTCGCATCATTCGCGGAAACGAACCGCCTTCCGTTCGACATGCCCGAAGCCGAGTCGGAGCTGATCGCCGGTTACCATACCGAATACAGCGCGATGAAGTTCTCGATGTTCTTCATCGCCGAGTACTCGAACATGGTCACGGCGAGCGCGCTCATGGTGACGCTGTTCTTCGGTGGATGGGACATTCCGGGCACGCAGTGGGACAACATTCCGCCATGGACGCTGCTCAAGTTCCTGCTGACGCTCGGCTTCTTCTTCACCAAGCTGCTGTTCTTCCTGTTCCTCTACATGTGGATCCGCTGGACGCTCCCGCGCTTCCGCTACGATCAGCTCATGAGCCTCGGCTGGAAGGTCATGCTCCCGCTGGCGCTCGCGTATATCGTGATCACGGGCGGCGCGATCCTCGTGCTCGACATGCTTCAGGTGCCTCGCAGCGTGCAGTGGTTCGGGATCTCGCCGTTCTGGGCCGTGCTCGGCGTGTTGAATCTCGTGCTGGCCGTGCTCGTCTTCGTGATCCTCGATCGAGGACGCATCATCAGTCCGGCCTACTCGCGCCTGTCGCCGCTGCAGATCGCTCGTCTGCGAGCGATGAGCGCGGCGCGTCCGTTCGCTGCAAGTCAGGGAGATTGAAATGACGATTCAGGTGAAGGTGCTCACGCGTCCGGTGGCTGATGCGAGCTACGTGCGCGCGATGCTCAGCGGAATGGCGCTGACCTTCAAGCACA
>JBDTXL010000546.1:0-2463 GCA_040006195.1 Gemmatimonadota bacterium
TCGTGTAGCCGTAGCCGCCGTGCAGCTCGACGCACAGCGACGTCACGCGCTCGCACACCTGTGAGGCGAAGAGCTTCGCCATTGCCGCCTCGCGCGTGAACTGCCCGCCCGCGTCCTTGATGCGCGCGACGTTGTAGACCAGAAGCCGCGCGGCCTCGAGCTCCGTCGCCGCCTGCGCGAGCTGGAACTGAATTCCCTGGAAGTCCGCGAGCCGCGTGGAGAATTGCTTGCGCTCCTTCACGTAGCCGAGCGTCGCCTCCAGCGCACCGCATGCGATGCCGATCATCTGCGCGCCGATCCCGATGCGCCCGACGTTGAGCGTCTCGATCGCGATCTTGTATCCCTGTCCGACCTCGCCGAGGACGTTCGCGGCGGGGACGACGCACCCGTCGAAGATCAGCTCCGTCGTGCTCGACGCACGAATGCCGAGCTTGTCTTCCTTCTTGCCGACGGAGAAGCCCGGTGTGTCGCGCTCGACGATGAACGCGGTGATTCCCTTGTAGCCTGCGTCGGGATTCGCGTTGACGAAGACGACGAAGAGTCCTGCGTCCGCGCCGTTGGTGATCCAGAGCTTACGGCCCGTGAGCGCCCAGTCGTCGCCGTGCTTCTCCGCGCGCGTGGCGAGGCCGAATGCGTCCGAGCCCGAGCCGGCCTCCGAGAGCGCATAGGCGCCGATCGTCTTCGACGTGAGCCGCGCGAGATACTTCTCGCGCTGCGCCTCGGTTCCGTAGCGCGAGATCGGGTAGTTCACGAGCGTGTTCTGCACATCGACCATGATCGCCGCCGACGCATCGACTCGGCTGATCTCTTCGACGGCGAGCGTCACCATCATGAGCGAGCCGCCGGCACCGCCATACTTTTCGTCGACCTCGATCCCCATGAGCCCGAGCTCGAAGAGAGCGGGGAGGAGCGAGGGATCGATGCGGGCGGCGCGCTCCATCTCCTGCACGCGCGGCCGAACTTCCTGCTCCGCAAACTCGTGCACGGCATCGCGGAATGCGCTCTCCTCTTCGGAGAGGACCGTCAGTGGGCCGTGCGTGCCGGAAGTGTCGGTAGTCATGGAGACAATCTTACTCGCAGGGGCATCTGCGCGCAGCGGCCGTCGGGAGGGTCCGTTCCGTTTTCCGTTCGTTGTCGTTTTTCCACTTCTGCTCGCCGCTAACTCATCCCTAGACCGAAAGCGTCCCCGCCATACGCAGCATCGCCGGCGAGTTGTTCTCGGCGCAGCCTTCGCCGCAGTAGCGCTCAGGCGTTCCGGCGGGCCGCTCGCAGCAATGCGGGTCGACGGTCGCGACCGGCGACACGCCCGACTTCGCGAGTACCACGGCCGCGAGCTGCTCGTTCACGCCGAATGCCGTCGTCACTTGTACCGGAACGTTCGGATATTCGACCGAGATCTCGGCGACCATGCGCGGAATGTCGCGCGTGGAGTGTTTCCCCGGCGAGAGCATGTACGGGAAAGCGACGATCTCGGTTGCGCCCGCCGCGATGCACGCCGCGAAGCCGTCGGCGATGGTCGGGGATGCGAGCTCCATGTGCGCCACGCGCACCACGACTCCACTCCCCGCCATCCGCTGCACCAGCTCGCCCACGCACTCGAGCATGTGGTTCGCAGCTTCCTTCATCGATCCGTGATCGATGATCAGAATTCCCTTCATCTGTGCTCCTCGCCTCAGCCGTTGACCCGTGAATATAGCCGGATCCGTGCCGCGCGGATTCAGCTCTCGAACACCCGCACCGCCAGCTCCACCTTACCGAACGGGGCCGACACCTGCGCCCCCTGCACAGCACCACGAACGCGCTCGAGCATCTCGCGGGCGATCGCGATCCCCTCGTTCACCGCGTGCTCCTTCGACTTCTCACTCGCCGCCCGCATCCGTGCGAGCACGGCTTCCGGCACGACCACACCCGGTACCTCGTTCGCCAGAAACTCGGCGTTGCGTGCCGAGACGAGCGGCCAGATCCCCGCGACGATCGGAATGCGCACGTGCGCGATCGAGTCCAGAAATTTCTCGAGCTGCGCGACGTCGAACACCGGCTGCGTGATCGCATACTCCGCTCCCGCGTCGACCTTCCACTCGAAACGCCGCAGCTCGTATGACGGATCGATCGCCGCGGGATTCACGCCGACGCCGATCGTGAACGCCGTCTTGCTTCCGAGCGAGTTGCCGCCGGGATCGAGCCCCTTGTTGAGGCGGCTCACGAGATTGGTGAGACCGATCGAGTCTATATCGAACACCGCGGTCGCGTCGGGATACGGCCCCATCTTCGGCGGGTCGCCGGTGATGATGAGCAGATTGCGAAGTCCCATCGCGGATGCGCCGAGCAGATCGCTCAGCATCCCGAGCAGATTTCGGTCGCGGCAACAATAGTGCGTGACGGTCTCCATCCCGATGCGCTGCTCGATCAGGAGGCTCGTCATGAGCGCGCCCATGCGGCTCTGCGCGCGCGGGCCGTCGGGGA
>JBDTXL010000547.1:0-1585 GCA_040006195.1 Gemmatimonadota bacterium
ATCTTCGCGTCCTACGTCGGCGACGGCGGCGGCCACGCGCGCGAGGGGCTCGTGCGCGGATTCTTCGATCGCTACTTCCCCGCCAAGGCCGCCGCGCCGCCCGCCCCCGATGCGGACTTCAGTGCGAAAGCAAAGAACTACGCCGGCGCCTATCGCTTCGCCCGCCACAGCTCGAGCAAGCTCGAGAAGCTCTTTCTCGTTGCTTCGCCCTCCATGAACGTCTCCGTCCTCGACAAGGAGAAGCGCCTCCTCCTCACCGGACTCGGCGAGAAGCCCGCTCAATACTTCCCGATCGGAAACGGCGTTTTTCAGGAGGTCGTCGGACATCGGCGCATCGCCTTCAGCGGCGACTCCGCGGGCCCTGCGGTGCACATGTCGATAAGCGATCTCCCATTCATGGGCACCGAGCGCGTGCCTTGGTTCGAGTCGCCGAAGCTGAACTACATGCTCCTCGCACTTGCCACGCTCATCTTCCTCTCTGCCCTCATCACCGCGTTCTACCGCCGCAGCGAGACGCGTGCGATGCCCCGCGACGAGAAGCGCGTCGTGCAGCTCGCGACTCTCACCTCGGCCTGGTACTTTATCACGTTCGTCGCGCTCATCCTCGTGCTCGTCGTCAACTTCGATTCGCTCTTCTCGCATGTCCCGACGTCGCTCAGGATCGCGCTCATTCTGCCGATCATCTTCGTCGTCCTCACGCTGATGCTCATCGCCGCGCTCGTTCAGGCGTGGCGCGGTGGTTACTGGAGCATGGGCAGGCGTGTACGATTCACGTTCCTCGTCCTCGCCGCGGTGGCCGTGTGCCTGTTCTTCAACAGCTGGAATCTTCTCGGCTGGCGCTTCGGTTGATCCCCCGGCACGCCCTGGCCCGGACAGCGCTGGCACTCGCGGCGCTGCTCGCGGCGTCGGGCGCCGTGCGCGCGCAGACAGCATCGTCGCCCAATTCCGTCGCTCCTGACTCTGCGCACGCCGAAGTCGCCGCGTATCTCGAGCGCATCATTGCGTCGGAGATGCGCGAGAAGGGACTCCCCGCGCTCTCGATCGCACTGGTCGACGGCAAGCGCATCGTCTGGTCGCATGGCTTCGGTGAGGCCGACCCCGTGCATCACGTGCCCGCGACTGCGGCGACGGTCTATCGTGTGGGCTCCGTGTCCAAGCTCTTCACCGATGTCGGGCTCATGCAGCTCGTGGAGCAGAAGCGCATCACACTCGATGCACCGGTGTCGCGCTACCTCGCCGACTTTCATCCCGTCAATCCCTTCGGCTCACCGATCACGCTTCGCGAGCTCACCTCGCATCGCGCCGGTCTCGTCCGCGAGCCGCCGGTGGGCAACTACTTCGACACGACCTCGCCATCTATCTCGGCGACCGTCGCGAGCCTCAACTCGACGACACTGATCTACAAGCCTGGAACGCACATCAAGTACTCGAACGCCGGCATCGCCGTCGTCGGCGACGTGCTGCAACAGGTATCGGGCGAGCCATTCGCGAAATACCTGACGACGCACGTGCTCTCGCCGCTCGGCATGGATGAGAGCGCGTTCGAGCTCACTCCCGCGCTCGCACCGCGCCTCGCCGTCGGCTA
>JBDTXL010000548.1:0-3111 GCA_040006195.1 Gemmatimonadota bacterium
TCGATCTTTTCTTCCTCGCCACCGCCGATGAACGGGATGATGTTGCCGAGAATGTCGAGCGACGGAACTCCGGGATAGCCGGCTCCGGAAAGTGCCTGCATCGTCGTGACGAAGAGCTGCTCGATGCCGAAGGCCTGTTGGAGCGGCGCAAGCGCGAGCGCGATCACCATCGTCGAACAGTTCGAGTTGGTGACGATCGCGCCCGCCCAACCACGCGCCGCGCGCTGAATCGGCAAAAGGCCGAGATGATCAGGATTGACCTCGGGGATCAGGAGCGGCACGTCCGCATCCATCCGATAGTTGCGCGCGTTGCTGAGCACGAGCCGCCCCGCGAGCGCGAACGCACCCTCGACCTCGCCCGCGACATCGGAGTCGAGCGCCGAGAATACGACGGGCGTGCTCACGGCGGATGGGTCGCACAAGGTGACCACGAGATCACCGACACGTGCAGGCAGGTCGCCGCTCAGCCAGTGCGCTGCATCGCGATAGCGCTTGCCGGCCGAGCGTTCGGACGCGGCGACGGCGGTAACCTCGAACCACGGATGATCCGCGAGCAAGCGAATGAACATCTGCCCGACTGCGCCCGTGGCACCGAGAACGCCAACGGAGATTTTGTGTGCGGGGGCGACGGTAGCTGTCATGAGGCGAGTAATGTACGCACGATATGCATGTAGCTGGAGACGGACGAACGGAGCTCGTCGATGTCGATGAACTCGTGCGGGGTGTGAGCCATGTGGATGGAGCCGGGACCAAAGAGCAGCGGCGTGCCCCACTTATCGAGGAGCGGGATGTCGCTCGTGTAAGAGACCGCGCCGCTGTCGAAGCCGGGCATCATGTGAAAGTGCTGCGCGGGAATGTGCGGCGCGAATTCGAGCTCAGCGCGCCCGAGCGCCCAGCGCCCGAGGATCTCGCGCACGATCGCAGGGTCGCCGACAAGCCGTACCATCAGGTGCGCCTCGGCCGCATCGGGGACGATGTTCGCTTCGCGCCCCGCGCGGAGAGTGCCGACGTTGATCGAGGTCGCGCCGAGAAGAGGATCGGCGGGAAGCTCGAGCTCTTCGAGCGTGGCGAGAAGCGCGAGCATCGGCGTGATCGCGGAGGCGCCAAGCTCGGGATAGGCCGAGTGGGCAGCGCGCCCGTGGGTGCGGACGGTGACGTGCATCGATCCTTTCGCGCCTGAGGCGAGGCGTCCTTCGGTGGGCTCGCCGTTGACGAGGTAGCGGCTGGTGGCCGGCAGCAGGTTCGCGGCGCGCGCGCCGTCGGAGCTCTTCTCTTCGCCTACCACGAGGAGCAGATCGACGCGCTCCTCACCCTCATCGGCAAGGGCTTGAGCGGCGGTCATCATGGCGGCGGCAATTCCCTTCGCGTCGCAGGCGCCGCGGCCGCTGAGTTGAGTTCCGACGCGGGCGGGTGCGATGTACGGCGGAACTGTATCCAGATGCGTGGAAAGGGTGACGGAACCGAGACCGCGCGATGCCCAGATGTTGGCACGATCGGGCGACACTGTTTGAAGGGTCACCCTCCAGTCTCTGTCACGAAGCCACGCGGCGGCGAGCTCTACCGCAGGTGCTTCGGCGCCGGTGAGCGAGGGCGCTGCGATCAGCGCTTCGGCGAGGGAGACGACGTCGGTCATCGAAACAACGTACAAGAGATGGAGAGTGCGTGACAGCGCACGATACTGAGGGAATGTCTCGCATTCAAGATTGATGTCATTCCGACCATGGGATTGAAAAGAACGATCGAATCGCATAATATGGGCAGACCGAAGATGCACCGAAGCATACTATGGTCCTGCTACCCACATAGCGTGATCACGCTCGTTGTTACTCCATACGCAACAAAGGGTTACCATGTCATATCTCAACCACTTTCCAGTCATGATCCGGCGCATCGTACGTGAGTCGGCTTCTCGGCGAGAGCCCGCCGAGCTGCTTCGAATTCGGCAGCTCGATCCGCGCAGCCGATGCGGGGAAAGCACGACGGTCATGCAACTGTTTCGGGTCGACGACCTGCCCGAGGACACTCCTCGCGTGCACATGGTTTTTCACGACAAGCATGGCTGGTACTGCGAGCACGGACGCGAGTGTCCTGCCGTGGCGGTCGTTCGCAACCACCAGCGCGTGGACGCGTCGGAGCGCTAGCGCGCCCTCGCTGCCGCCTGCGCGCTGTGCTCTGCGAAGGCCTCGGCCATTATCGAGTGGTACGCGCAGTCGGTGCCGTACCGGAAGCGAAGCCCCTCGTATGTCATCCCCAGCTTGTCCATCACGTGCCTCGAGGCCGCGTTCTCCGGCGACGCCACCGCCACGATCCGCTCGAGCCCGCGCTCGCGGAATCCCCACTCGAGGGCTGCGCGCGCCGCCTCCGTCGCCAACCCGCGACCCCACGCCGTCGCTCCGAAGGCGTAGCCAACCTCGATCTCTCCGGTCTCCTCGAGCGGTTGCAGCCCCGCCCACCCTACCGCCTCATCCTCGCCTCGAAATCGAACGCCGAACATGCCTAGCCCGTGCTCTTTCCAGCACTGGAGGTAGCGAGCCACGCGCTCCACGGTCCTCTCCCGCGACACGGCCCCTTCGCCGCCGATGTAGCGCATGACATCGGCGTCGCCGCGCATCGTGACGAGCCATTCCAGGTCGTCGCTGCACAACGCGCGCATGGTCAGTCGCTCCGTCTCCAGCTGAGTCATGCCTCACCCTATCGCGCGCGGGCGGCGGCAGCAAGTCTCCCCAGGAAAGTCGCGCGCTCGCGCGCCGCCCGCGCTCCGTGCAAGATTGTGCGAACGGTTCCCTCTGCATCCTCCCGAATGAGCCACATGCTGATCCGATTCGCGCTTGCGCTGCTTCTCGTCGTCGCCGCCTTCCTTCCCTCGAACGTCGGCGCTCAGGCCGACGACCCCAATCTGGCGCGCGCGAAACGCATCCTGAGCTCGACGCCGCTGGTCGATGGGCACAACGATCTGGCTTGGCGCATTCGCGAGGATAGCGTAAAGCCGCGCAACGTCGACGCGTACGATCTGCGCGGCAAGGCGCCGGGACACACGGATCTCGCTCGCATGAAGCAGGGGATGATCGGCGCGCAATTCTGGTCGGTCTACATCCCCGGCGAGATCAAGGA
>JBDTXL010000549.1:0-3708 GCA_040006195.1 Gemmatimonadota bacterium
AGCTCCGGCATCTCGATGTCGAGCGTCACGATGTCGGGGTGCATCGTCTGCACCTTCTGCAGCGCATCGAGGCCGTGGCGCGCGGTGCCGAGCACGCGAAACTCGCCGGAGCCCTCGATGAGCTCCGTGACGAGCTTGCGCATGAACGCGCTGTCGTCGACGACGAGCACCGTCGGCAGCGGACTAGAGGACGACACAGCCCTTCACCATCGACTTGACCTCGACGCGGCCGTCGCAGCCGTGCAGGAACACGCTGCGTCCGTGCCCACCGCCAACGTCCTCGCCCATGACGCGAATGCCGTGCGCCGCCAGCGCGATGCGCGTGGCGATGAGATTGCGCTCGCCGATCGGCGGGCCGCCCTGCGTGAGGAGCGACGTGAACATGCTCGCGCCGCCGGCGAGCTTGGCGACGATGTTCGCGTCGCGCGCGCCGAGCTCGCGCATCCGTTCGAGGAGGAGCGGAACCGCGGTGCGGGCGAACTTCGCGCGGTTCTTCTGATCGCGCGCGAGCGCCTCGCTCGGCAGCAGAATGTGAGCGAGCCCCGCCACGCACGTCTTGGAATCGTAGAGCGCGATCGCGATGCACGATCCGAGTCCGAGCGTCGACAGCGTCACGTCGCCCTGCCCAACTGCCGCGTCGGCCACGCGTACGCAGATCTCCGTCATATGCGCCTGAAGAGGCGCTCGCGAGTGTCGACGGGCGCGAACATCGCGCGCGCGGCTCCGAACAGCGTCTCGACGCGGCCCAGCACGAGGAAGCCACCCGGAAGGAGCGCCGCGGCGAAGCGCTCGAAGAGCGCCTCCTGCGTGACCCGATCGAAGTAGATGATGACGTTGCGGCAGACGATCATGTGCTGCGGCTCGGGGAACGGCTCGCTCAGCAGATCGTGTCGGCGAAACTGCACCCGCGCGCGCACCTCGTTGTGGATGCGGTACGGCGGCTGCATCGAGAAGTAGAGCTGGCGCATCTCGGGCGGCGTATCCGTCAGCGTCGGCTCGAGATAGACGGCGCGCTCGGCCGCGGCCAGGCTCGCGCGATCGAGATCGGTTCCAAGCACCTCGACGCGCTCGAAGCGGCGCCCGTTCGCGCTCGCATACCGGTGCATGAGCATCGCGAGCGAGTACGGCTCCTCCCCGGACGCGCATCCCGCGCTCCAGATGCGCAGCTGCGGCTCCGCGCGCGCGTATAGCGCCGGCACGATCTCGCGATCGATGGCCGCGAACGTTTCAGGATTGCGAAAGAACTTGGTGACGTTGATCGTGAGCGCGTCGAGGAGCAGGTCGTACTCCTTCGCATCCCGGTCGAGCACCGAGCCGTACTCCTCGAAGGTGTGCACGCCGCGCGCGCGCATGCGCACCGCGATCCGGCGGCGCACGCACTTCTCCTTGTAGCTCGCGCAGCCGAAGCCGCGCTCGCGCGTGATCTTGTCCGTGAGCGTGGTGTAGCCGTCGTCGCTCTGCGCGCCGTCCGTCATGATCCCGGCGTACGCGCGAGCTCGAGGTTCGTGCGCAGAATTTCGTTGTCCGGATTGAGGGCGAGCGAGCGCTCCCAGTACGCGAGCGCCTGCTCCTTCTCCTGCCACTTGAAGCGGATGTTGCCGAGCTTGAAGTAGACGTCGTCGCCGAGCGCGGGGTTGAGCTTGATCGCGCGCTGATACTGGTCGAGCGCCTCCTCGTACCGCAGCGCGCGATAAAAGTAGTCGCCGAGATTCTTGTGCAGCTGCGGAATCGGGCTTCCGTCGCCCATCGCCGCCTCGGCTGCGAGCGCCGCGGCGGCATAGTCGCCACGCCGCTCGTGCACCGCGGCGAGGGTGTTGCCGAGCACCGCGGCATGCGGATGTGCCTTCACGCCCTCGGTGATGAGCTCGAGCGCGCGATCGAGGTCGCCCGCGAGGCCGGCGGCGAGCGACGCGTAGTGGAACCACGCGGGCGACGGGAGTCGCTTGCCGAGCAGCGCGCGCGCCGAGGCGAGTGATGCGTTGGCCTCCTCGACCTCGCCGCTCCGGAGTGCGAGCACTCCGAACGACGTGCGGATGCGCGGATCGTCGCCACCGCCGCGTGCGATCGCCTCGTGCAGCATCTCGCGCGCCTCGTCGAGATTGCCGAGCCGCTCGAGCGCGTACGCGAGGTTGTGGAAGATCGACGGACGCGCCGTCGGCTGCGCGGCCGCCTCGCGCAGGGTGAGTACCGCCTCGGACCAGCGCCCGTCGCGCATCGAGACGAGGCTGAGGAAGAAGCGCGCCTGCACATCGCTGTCGTGCAGCTCGATCACGCGACGGAACTCGCGCGTCGCCTCTTCGAACATCGCGGTGCGGTAGAAGGCGACGCCGAGGTTGCGGTGCTCCTCCACGCGCGCCTCGCGCACGACGTCGTCCTGCGGGCGCGACTTGCCGACGCGCTGGATGAATCCCGCCGTCGCCAACCCGTACAGTGCCTTGCCGACCTCGAAGTCGCCGAACCCCGACGCCTCGATGAGCGCGGTGACGTCCCGGCGTCCATCGATCAGCGGCGTGAGCGTGAGCTGCGCGGGGGTCAACTGCGCTTCACTCGCGGCGAGGCGTCCGGCGTCGAGCTCGAAGATGAGATCGAAGCTCGGAACCTTCTTCTCGATCAGGCTCCACTCGTCGACGCGGCGCGCCCCCTCGAGCAGCAGCGACTCGGGATTGATCGACACGAGGACGTCGTGGTCGTCGGGGCGCATATCCGCCTCGAAGCTGAACGTCCCCTGGACCCACGTGAAGAGATAGTAGACTGCCTCCTCGATCTGCACGCGGATGTAGCGGTGCAGCTCTTCGCGGGTAAGGATGTGCTGCTCGATGAGAATCTCGCCGAGCCGCTTGTTCCGCTGCTGCGTCGCCTGCGCATCGATCGCCGCGTCGAGCTCGCGCTGCGTGATGACGTTGTTCTTGACGAGCGTGTCACCGAGCCGGTCGCGACGGTTGACGATCGAGGCGTAGGAGATGCGCCCGCGATCGAAGTAGATGTAGCCGAAGTTGTTGCGGTCGGTGACGGAGAGACAGCCGGTCTTCTGTCCCATCGCCAGCAGCTGCAGCACGTCGGGCAGACTCGCCTCGCGGAGCGATCCCTTGATCGCCATTTAGCGGAACTCCTCGATCGCGCGGCCGGTGACGTCGGGCCAGTCCCAGAGGATCTTCTCCTCGTCGAGGAAGAACAGGTCCGCGTCGCGCCCGTTCGACTGCTTCGACGGCGCCGGCGCAGTCGCGCCGCCCTCGAGCTCCTTGCGCGCGAAGGACGCGTTGAGCGGAACACCCACGACACCGGCCGCCTTCCGAAGCCGCTCGACGATCGCCTTCATCTCCGCCACGCTGGCCACGGAGCGCGACGCCAGATAATCGATGAGCGAGCGATCGAGCCGTTCGCCGACCTCGGCGAGGTACCGCGCGTAGAGCTTCTCGCGCAGCGCGTGATCGGGCGGCTGGATCTCGACCACGAGCCCACCCTCGAAGCGCGAGCGCAGACGCTCCTCGAGTCCCTCGATCGCCTTCGGCGCGTGCACACTCGCGAATACGATCTGGCGACCGTTGGAAAAGAGGCTGTTGAAGATGTGGAACAGCTCCTCCTGCGAGCGCTCCTTCCCCGCGCACTTGTCGACATCGTCGAGGATGAGCGCATCGACGACACGGTAGCGCGCACGCCACTTCTCGATCTGCTCCTCCTGCAGCGCCGCGATCAGCTCGTCGATGAACT
>JBDTXL010000550.1:0-10093 GCA_040006195.1 Gemmatimonadota bacterium
CAGGCGGCGCTCGCGGCGCGTGACGCATCGCTCGATCGCGGCACGCTCGCCACTTCGCGCGATTCACTCGAGCCACTCGCTGACAGCATGGCTCGCGCGACGCTCGACGATGACGACGACACCCTGCCGCCCACCATTCTCGACCTCGGCCACGCGCGCCGCGCCCCCGTCGTCGCAGCCGCGCCGCGCGCGGTCCCCGACGTGCGCGGGCTCTCTGTGCGCGCCGCGACGTTCGCGCTTCATCGCGCCGGCTTCAACGTCCAGCTCGACGGCTTCGGCTCCGCGCGCGCGACGGCGCCTGCCGCGGGAGCGATGGCGCAGATCGGGTCCCTCGTGCGAGTGAGCGCGGCGCAGTGAGCACCATTCCCGTCGAGCGCATCGTCGCTTCGCTCAAGCACGCCGGACTCCTCGTCGAAACTACGGGTTCGCTTCCCGAGCACGTTGCCGACGTGACCGACGACAGCAGGCACGTCGCGGCGAACGGACTGTTCATCGCGGTGCACGGCTCGGCGCGCGACGGCCACGACTTCCTTCCGCAGGCCGAGGCTTCCGGTGCAGCAGCGGCGATCGTCGAGGATCCAGGGCGCACGAGCCTACCGTCGATCGTCGTACGCGAGGGACGGCGGGCGGCGGCCATCGCGGCATCGGCGGCGTTCGACGATCCCGCGAAGCAGCTGCGGCTGCTCGCGGTCACGGGCACGAACGGAAAGACAACCGTCGTCGGCATTCTGCGCCACCTGCTGGACAAGGCCGACGCCCGCAGCGCTTCGATCGGCACGCTTGGCATCCTGCTTGGCAGCGAAGGCGTGCCGGTGGGCGGAGGTGCGTCGCTCACGACGCCGGGCCCCGTCGAGCTGCAGCGCGCCCTGCGGGCGCTGGTCGACCGCGGCGTGCGCATGGTGGCGATGGAGCTCTCGTCGCACAGCCTCGATCAAAAGCGCGCCGAGACTCTGGTGTTCGAGGCGGGGGTGTTCACGAACCTCACGCGCGACCATCTCGACTATCACGAGACGATGGAAGCGTATCTGCTCGCCAAGTCGAAGCTGATCGCGCAGCTCGGCTCGCGCGGCGCGGCCGTAGTGAATCTGGACGACAAGGTGTGGGAGACGCTGCCGCAGGCGAATCACCTCATCACCTTCGGCCGCAATCCGGACGCGATGGTGCGCGCGGAGTCGGTGCTCTTCCATCCGCGCGGCAGCGAGTGGCTGCTCGTCGCCGACAATCAGCGCCACGCGCTGCAGCTGCCGCTCATCGGCGACTTTAACATCAGCAACGCGCTGGGCGCCGCGGCGGCAGCGTGGCATCTCGGCATGACGCTGTCGGCGATCGCCGCCAGGCTGCGCACCGTGCCGCAGGTGGCGGGAAGGCTCGAAGTCATCCACGAGCGGCCGACCGTGCTCCGCGACTACGCGCACACGCCCGACGCGCTCGAGCGGTCGCTGGCGGCAGTGCGCCCGTTCGCGCGCAAGAAGCTGTTCGTGATCTTCGGCGCCGGCGGTGATCGCGATCGCGGCAAGCGACCGCTCATGGGAGCGATCGCCGAACAGGGGGCGGACTTCGCGATCGCGACGAGCGACAATCCGCGTACGGAAGAGCCGGCCGCGATACTCGACGATATCGAACGCGGAATGCGGCTCGCGAATCACGAGATCATCGAGGACAGGCGCGAGGCGATCAAGCGTGCGCTCGAGCTCGCGAGCACCGAGGATGTCGTGCTGCTCGCCGGGAAGGGACATGAGACCTATCAGATACGAGGCACCATCTCATATCCATTCGATGAAAAGGAGATCGTGGCAGAGCTGTCCGCTTCATGATGGTGCGCGCATTCTGGACCGTCGCCCGCATCTCCGACGCGCTGCGTGATGAGCTCACAGGCGCGATCCCGCGCGACGACCGCCCGATCGCACGCATCACGACGGATACGCGCCGCATCACGCCGGGCGACTGCTTCCTCGCGCTGGTCGGCGAGCACTTCGACGGCCACGACTTTCTCCGCGAGGCAATCGAGCTCGGCGCCACGGCGGTGGTCGTTTCGCGACCGGGACGCACGACGGGACTCGGCGTGCCGGCATTCAGCGTCGAGGACACACTCGTCGCCCTGGGAGCGCTCGCACGCTACCGCCGCCGCGCGTGGAGCGGCACGGTGATCGGCGTAGGCGGCTCGAATGGCAAGACGACCACGAAGGAGCTGATCCGCGCGACGCTCGAAGCGACACTCGCCGTGCATGCGACGACAGGGAACCTGAACAACCTGATCGGCGTGCCGCTCACGCTCCTCGCGATGCCCGACGACGCGGAGGTCGCAGTGATCGAGATGGGGACGAACGTCCCCGGCGAGATGGCGCGGCTGCGCGCGATCGTCGAGGCGAATCTCGTCGTGATGACCAGCATCTCGGAGGAGCATCTCGAGGGACTCGGGAGTCTCGAGGGCGTAATGCGCGAGGAGTCGGAGCTCTTCGACGGCGCGACGGTGGCGATCGTCCCCGCCTCGCAGCCGGAGATTGCTATGGCAGCCCGGGGACGAGCGGCGCGCGTCGTGAGCGCCGGACTCGACTCGGGGGACGTGCGCGCCACAAAGTGGTCGGTGAGCGCCGAGGGGCTCGGTGAGCTGGAAGTCGAAGGCGCCACGGTTCGCCCGCCCGCTCGCGGCGCGCACAATCTGCGCAATGCGATGCTCGCCCTCGCCGTCGCGCGCGAGCTCGGGCTTTCCATGGAAGACGCCGCGCGGGGAATGGCCCGGGCGACCTTCCCGTCGATGCGCATGGACGTGGGTCCGATCGGCAAGGGGAAGGCGACACTCATCAACGATGCGTACAACGCCAGCCCCGCCTCGATGCGCGCCGCGATCGATGTCCTCGCGGGGACCGGGGCCGGGCGTCAGCGCGTCGCCGTGCTCGGCACGATGCGCGAGCTCGGCGCCCACGCGAGCCGCCTCCACGAGGAGGTGGCGCGCGCGGCATTGGCATCGCCGGTGGAGATTGTGGCCGGAATGGGCGAGATTGGCGAGGCGCTGCGCGCGGTCGGCTCCGCCGATCCGCGAGTGGTCACCGGCGCGGATGTCGATGACCTGTGGTCGGCTCTCGAGCCCCGCCTGGCGCCGGATGCCGTCATTCTGCTCAAGGCTTCGCGCGGCGTGAAGCTCGAGCGTCTCGTTCCACCTCTCACCGAGTGGGCCAATCGTTAGTGCTCTACCATCTCTTCACTCCACTCGTCGGCAGCTGCCGACTCTGCATCATCTTCAACGTCTTCAACTACATCACCTTCCGATCCGCCGGCGCTGCGGTGACGGGGCTGTTGCTGGCGTTCGTCGTCGGCCCGTTCGTAATCCGGCGGCTGCGCGCGATGAAGGTGCGCCAGGTGATCCGCGCCGGAACCCCCGACAGCCACCAGGAAAAGTCGAGCACGCCGACGATGGGCGGCGTGATCTTTCTCATCGCGGGACTCGTTGCGACGCTGCTCTGGATGCGCCTCAACAACCGCTACGTCTGGATCGCGGTGATCGCCACGGCGTGGATGGGGTGCATCGGCTTCGTCGACGACTACCTCAAGCTCAAACAACAGCGGGAAGGGAAGAAAAACGAGGGGCTCGTCGAGCGCTACAAGCTCGTCGGACAGATCACGCTCGGAATCGCACTCGGGCTCGCGCTCTGGCTCTCGCCGCTCTCGAACCTTCCCGGCGCGTCGACCACGATTCCCTTTTACAAGTACGTGCTCGTCGTACCAGTCTTTGCGTGGCTTTATGTGCCGTGGGTCGCGTTCGTGCTCACCGGCACGAGCAACGCGGTGAATCTCACCGATGGACTCGATGGACTCGCAACCGGGCTCGCCGCGATCTCCTTCGCGACCTTCGCGATCTTCGCCTATCTCATCGGCCGCTTCGATGCGAGCCAGTATCTGCAGATCTATTACCTGCGTGGCTCCGGTGAGCTCACTGTGTTCTGCAGCGCGCTGGTCGGCTCGCTCATCGGCTTCCTCTGGTACAACACACACCCGGCCGAGGTCTTCATGGGAGACACCGGCTCGCTCGCGCTCGGTGGCGCGCTCGGCGCCGTCGCCATTCTGCTCAAGTCGGAATTTCTACTCCTGCTCGTCGGCGCGGTGTTCGCGGCCGAGACGGTTTCGGTGATCATCCAGCGCTCGGTATTCAAGTACAGGCGGCGGAAGTACGGCTTCGACTACGCGAAGGCGCATCGAATATTCCTGCGAGCCCCGCTGCACCATCACTTCGAACTCAAGGGATGGCAGGAATCGCAGGTGGTGGTGCGCTTCTGGATTCTCGGAATTCTCTCCGCGCTCGTTGCGCTGAGCACGCTCAAGCTCAGATGATTCCCGCCGAGTGGAAGGCGAGTGAGGCTGCGATCATCGGCCTCGGGCGGAGCGGCGTGGCCGCATCGCTCCTGCTGGCCCGGCACGGGGTGCACGTGTACGCATCGGATGGCAGCAGCGACGCCACCGCGGCCGCTGGAGCTCTGAAGCTGAATGCGGCAGATGGGATCGAGGCCGTCGCGGGCTCGCACGATCTCGGGCGCATCGCGCGCGCCGTCGTGGTTGTCGTGAGCCCCGGTGTGCCGCCCGAAGCACCGCCGCTCGTGGCCGCACGCGCTGCGGGCGTTCCGATCGTGAGCGAGATCGAAGTCGCGCTGCGTGCGCTCGACGGCACGCGCTACATCGCCGTCACCGGCACGAACGGGAAGACGACGACCACTGCGCTCATCGGCCACCTCCTGCGCACGCTCGGCAAGCGCGTCGCCGATGCCGGAAATATCGGTACCCCGCTCACCGAGATCGCGCTTCGCGACGATCGGCCCGACTGGATCGCGCTCGAGCTCTCGTCGTTCCAGCTGCATGACACGCCGAGCGTAGAGCCGACCGTTGGCGTGCTCACGAATCTCTCGCCGGATCATCTCGACCGCTACGCGAGTGCCGAAGAATATTACGCCGACAAGGCGCTTCTCTTTCGAAATGCGAACGAGACGTCGTGCTGGGTGCTCAACACCGACGACGAGTTGGTGCTCGCGATGGCCGTCGGCGTACCGGGCAGGCATCACGGATTCGGAATCACGAGCGCCGGCGCCGAGATGACGTTCACGGACGGCGAGCTTCGCTGGAATGGCGTAAAGATCCTGGCACGTGAAGAGCTGCCGCTGCTCGGCAATCACAACGTGATGAACGCGATGGCCGCGTCGCTCGCGGTGATTGTGGCCGACCCCGCGCACGCCACGCGCGGCTCACTCGCGCGTATAGCCGATGGGCTCCGCTCCTTCCGCCCTCCGCCGCATCGCCTCGAGCTCGCGGGCGAGCGGGAGGGAGTCCTCTGGATCAACGACTCGAAGGCGACGAATATCAGCTCGACACAGGTTGCGATCGACGGGATGACACGGCCGACGATTCTCCTGCTCGGCGGGCGACACAAGGGCGAGCCCTACACGTCGCTCGCGGATGGGCTGAAGAAGCACGTGCGCGTGGTGCTGGCGTATGGCGAGGCCGCGCCGATCATCGAGGAGGATCTCGAGGGCGTCGTTCGAGTCGAGCGTCTGGGCAACGATTTCGCCGAAGTCGTGGCGCGCGCGCGTGCGATCGCGAAGCCCGGTGACGTGGTGCTCCTGTCGCCCGCGTGCTCGAGCTACGACATGTTCCGCAACTACGAAGAGCGCGGCGCGGCCTTCCGGCGCCTCGCCGGCGTGGCGTGAGCTCGTCGCCGCCCGCCATCCGCGAGCGATGGCGGATGACGCTCGAGGCGCGCGCGCTCATCATCACGACTGGCGTCATTCTCGCCTTCGGTCTCGCGGTGCTCTACAGCGCGAGCGCGCTGGCCGCCATGCGCGAGCAACACGCCAACAGCTACTATCTCCTTCGCCAGCTCTCGGGAGTCGGGATCGGGGTCGTGCTCTTCGCCATCGCCGCGAAGGTGGACGCCGAACGATGGAGAGGGTGGGCGTGGCCGATCCTCATCGTGGCGATCGTGCTCCTGCTCATCCCCGTCCTTCCAGTGCCGAACTCGATAGCGCCGCGCTTCCACGGATCGCGGCGGTGGGTGAATATCGGATTTCTCTTCCAGTCCTCGGAGTTCGCGAAGCTCGCGGTCATCATCTGGACTGCGATGCTCATCGTGAAGAAGGGCGACAAGCTGCGCCGACTCACGAAAGGGCTGCTCCCGTTCGTGCTCATTCTCGCGCTTCTCAACATCCTCGTGATCCTCGAGCCCGATCTTTCGATGGCCATGACCTTCACGCTGATCATGGGGATCATGCTCTTCGCGGGTGGCGTGCGCATTGGCCACGTCGTTTTCCTCGGCGTCATCGCCATTCCGCTGCTGTGGCGCGAAGTCGAGAAAATGCAGTACGCCTTGCTGCGCATGACGAGCTTCCTGAATCCCGGTGACGCGCCCGTACAGGCGGGCTACCAGCTCAAGCAGTCGCTGATCGCGGTAGGCTCGGGAGGATTGTTCGGCGTGGGCTTCGGCATGGGGCGACAGCAGCTCGGCTTCGTTCCCTTCCCGTACAACGACTTCATCGGTGCGAACATCGGCGAAGAGTGGGGATTCCTCGGCATCCTCTTCGTCACGCTGGTATTCGTCGCCTACGGATGGATCGGCTTCCGGATCGCGAAGCAGGCGCGCACGACGTTCCAGCAGTTGCTCGCGATCGGCATCACCTTCATGACGGTGAGCACGGCATTCCTGCATCTCGGCGTCGTGATCGGGCTGCTACCCACCACCGGGCTGACGCTTCCGTTCGTGAGCTTCGGCAGAACGAACCTGGTCATGTCGATTCTGATGACCGGGATCCTGGTGAACATCGCGAGCACGCGCGAGCGCGTCGTCGGCGAGCACGCGACCAATCCTCTCGAGCGCGCGGCGGCGTGAGCGTGCGCGTGATGTTCGCCGGCGGCGGCACGGGCGGGCACCTCTACCCCGGCCTCGCGATCGCGCGTGCGCTCGTCAAGCTCGCGCCGAGCGTCGAGCCGTTTTTCGTCGGTGCACAGCGCGGCATCGAGCGCGACGTTCTTCCGAAAACGGAGTTCGATCATCTCCTGCTCGATCTCCATCCGATCTATCGGCAGCAGCCGTGGCGGAGCTGGCGCACCGTGCGCGGCTTCGGGAGCGCGTGGCGCGCGCTCGCGCGGGAGAATCGCGCGCATCCGCCGGCGACGGTGATCGGCACCGGCGGCTACGCATCCGGAGCGGCACTCGCCTTCGCGCGCGCCCACGGGATTCAGATTCAGCTGCAGGAGCAGAACTCCGTTCCCGGTATCACCACGCGCTTCTTCGCGCGCCGCGCTGCCGCCGTCTACCTCGGCTATCCCGAAGCGCGCGCGAAGCTTCGCCCGGGCGCGCATACACAGCTCTTCGACAGCGGAAATCCGATCGAGCCGCCGCCGGTGCCGCTCCCCTCGCGTGAGCACGCGCGCGTGGAGTGGGGCTTCCCCGCAAAAGGCGGTCAGGTGCTGCTCGCCTTTGGAGGAAGCCAGGGCGCGCGCCCGCTCAACGATGCGATCTCGTCGATGCTCGAAGCGGGGCTGCCCTCCGGACTCTTCATGATCTGGGCGACGGGGAGGGGGTGGTACGACGGCTACGCGAAGTACGAGTCGGCGAACGTGCGCGTGCGGCCGTATCTCGCGCCGATTCAGGGCGCCTACGCCGCCGCCGATCTTGCGCTCACGCGCGCCGGCGCGCTCACCGTGGCCGAGCTGTGCGCGTGGGGAATTCCGTCGATACTCGTGCCGCTGCCCACTGCCGCAGCCGACCACCAACGCGCCAACGCACGCGCGCTCCAAGCCGCCGGCGCCGCGCTCATGCTCGAGCAATCGTCGCTTACGGCGACTGTTCTGGGCGATGCGCTCACACGATTGCTCTCTGCTCCAAAACAGCTGTCATCCATGGCCGAGCGCGCTAGTTCGAGAGGGCGGCCAGATGCTGCGGAGCGCATTGCCACTTGGGTACTTACGATAGCTCAGCTCAAGTCGGTTGACACTTGAGCCGGACATCCCGTCCGCGCTATATTGCGGACGCCGCATGACTCTTTTCGACGCACAGGATCCCCGTCCCGTCCACTTCGTCGGCATCGCCGGCGCAGGGATGAGCGCGCTCGCCGAGCTGATCGCTCGGCGAGGAATCGCCGTCACCGGCTGCGATGCCAACCCAGGCGAAAATAGCGCGCTCGAGCGGCTCGGTATCATCGTTCAACCGCGACACGATCCAGCGCACGTCGCTGGCGCACAGTCCGTGGTCGCCACCTCGGCGATGCCCAGGGAGCATCCCGAGCTCGCACGCGCGCGCGAGCTCGGCATTCCCGTGATCCGTCGCGCGGAGGCACTCGCGGGGGCGGTCGAGCTGGGGAAGACGATCTGCATCGCGGGCACGCACGGGAAGACGACCACGACGGTGATGACCACGGAGGCGCTCGCATCCGCGGGAAGAAATCCGACCGGCATCGTTGGTGGCCGAGTCGCGGCATGGGGAGGCAATCTCAGCGCAGGCGGCGACGAGCTTTTCGTGGTCGAGGCGGACGAGTACGACCGCTCCTTCCTCGCGCTCACGCCCACCGTCGCCACGATCACCAATGTCGAGGCTGACCACCTCGACATCTACGCCGATCTCGATGACATTCGCGGCGCCTTCGCGCAATTCGCGTCGCGGGCGCGAGCGATCGTCCTCTGTGCCGACGATGCAGGCGCCGCTTCGATCGAGGTGCCCGCGACCGCGGTGATCGTGCGCTACGGCATCGCATCCCCCGACGCCCGGCTTGTTGCAATCGATCTTCGCAGCGAGGGCGGGGGCACAGCGTTCACCGCAGTGCTCGATGGTTCGGAGAGCGCAGAGATCCGTCTTCGCGTGCCGGGGCGGCACAACGTGCTGAACGCCCTCGCGGCGCTCGGCAGCGGGAACGCGCTCGGCGTTCCACTCGCGGACATGGCGCCGGGGCTCGCGGCCTTCGGTGGTGTCGAGCGGCGATTCCAGCGACTCGGCGAAGTGCGCGGCGTGTCCGTCATCGATGACTACGCGCATCATCCCACGGAGATTCGTGCAACGCTCACTGCCGCGCGCGCCGCGTATCCCGGCCGCCGCATCGTGGCCGCCTTCCAGCCACATCTGTATTCGCGCACGCGCGACTTCGCGAGCGACTTCGGCGGGGCGCTCGCGGGCGCGGACAACATCTATCTCACCGAGATCTACGGCGCGCGCGAGAAGCCCATCGATGGAGTCTCGGCTGCGTTGATAGAACGGGCGGCCAGCGATGCCGGGCAGCCGCTGACGTGGCGCGGCGAGCGCGGCGCCCTCGCGGCCGCACTCGCTGCCGGCACCGAGCCCGGCGACGTCGTCATCACGCTTGGCGCGGGCGACATCACCCGGACGGGGCCCGAGCTCCTCGCTCTCCTCTCGGCGCCGCGATGACGCGTCTCATCGCGATCCTTCGGTCGATTCGCTGGCGCGCTGCGGGAGTCGCGGCCGTGATCGTCGTCCTGATCGCGACGCCCTGGTGGGGACCGCGCGCTCTCTCGCATCTCGATTTCTTTCGCGTGCGTCACGTCGAGGTGAGCGGGCAGCGCTACCTTCCGCCAGATGATGTACTCAAACGTCTTCGCGTCGACACCACCACGAATGTGTGGACCGATCTGCGTGAGCTGGAACGCCGCGTGAAGACGCACCCGCAGGTGAAGTCGGTGTCGGTCGATCGAAATCTTCCCGGCACGCTCGTCGTTCACGTCACCGAAAATTTGCCGGTCGCGTTCGTCCCGGCTGCGGGAGGCTTGCGTGCGGTCGACGCCGATGGTCGCTTTCTCCCAATAGATCCGAGTCGAATCGCCATCGATCTTCCGGTGCTCGCCAAGGCGGACACCGTGCTCCTGCATTTGCTCGCTAACGTCCGGAGCGTGAGCCCTGCGCTCTTCGGTGAAATCAGCGACATTCGGAGAACGGGAGGTACAGACATCGCACTCACACTCTCCTCTGCCCAGGTTCGCGCGCTCGCGAGCATCACCGCGCAGCGGCTTGCCGACATCATCCCCGTCGAGGCCGATCTCGCCCGCCGCAAGGCGCGCGTGACCGAGCTCGATCTGCGCTTTCGTGATCAGGTCATCGCCAGGACGCAAT
>JBDTXL010000551.1:0-6386 GCA_040006195.1 Gemmatimonadota bacterium
CGCAAGAACTGGCAGGACGACGATCGTCCGCTGCAGTTCGAGGACGCGAACTCGCGCCCCGACGATCTCTACCGCCGCCGGCATCTGCGCTCGCTCGTCGAGGCGTCCGTCGCCAGGCTCCCCGAGCATCATCGCCAGGTTTTCATCCTGCGCGAGCTCGAGGGGAAGTCGTACGAGGAGATCGCCGAGATCACGAACTGCAACCTGGGCACCGTCAAGTCGCGGCTCAACCGCGCCCGGAATGCCTTTGCCCAGATCATCGAGCCGGGGCTCCGCTAGGCACTGTGGCTAGCTGGCGGGCGGGTGATCAGGCGCACATCATTCGGAACCCGCCCGACCGCGGCGGGTACAGTGTGCAGACCCACCGAAGTGATGTAGCTAGAATGGATTGCCTCGAATTTCGTAACCAGTATCTCGCCTTCGTCGACCAGACGCTTCCGCCTGCGGCGCAATCCGCGGCGGATTTGCATCTGATCATCTGCAGCGCGTGCTCCAGACACGATCTGGCCGTGCGCCGCGGGCTCGTGGTGCTTCGAAATCTCCCGTCAGTCGAGCCTTCAGCGGACTTCTACGCGAAGCTCACCACAACGCTTCACAAGATGGAGCGTGCCGATCAGCAGGCGGCGCGCTATCGAGGTCCGGGGTTCGCTTCATTTGCGGCGGCCGCAGCCGGTGTCGTCGGGGTGGGCTTCCTCGCCGCGGTGGTTTTCAACTGGACCGCGCAGGCGCGCAACCTCGCTCTCGCTCCGGTAGTCGCCCGCTCCCCAGCTGTTGCGCCGTACCCCTCGACCAACTCCAGCTTCGTCGCCAGCGCCAGCGCTGGCCTCCCAATCTGGCCCGCGGCGATGATGGTCGATCAGGCTCCCGTCCGCTTCGCCAGCGAAGAGCTCCTCGGTCGCTAGCTCAGTGGGGCAGCCCCGGCATCGTCCGGGCTGGCCCGCGCATCGCCTGCATGACCTGCGGCAGATGCCCCGATACGAAGTCGATGTTCGAGAGGATCACCGGCGGCACCGTGAGCTGAGCGAGTTTTCCCGTCTGCTTCAGCTGGTAGCCGTGGATTGCCTGCTGCAGCGCTATCGTCGTGAGCATATAGGTGTGCCCGTCGATATGCGCCTGCTTGAGCGCGCTCCCCAGCTCCGGCACCGCCTCGATGCGCGATCCCATCTCCGCGATCCCGCTCGGCACACCCTGCGACTTCAGTGTCTTCACGATCCCCGGATTCGCGACGGTGATCGAGTCCATGCCTCGCTTGGCAAGCGACCACCGATTTATGAGATCGGTGTTGAGCGCGAAGTTGTCGACCTCGCGAAGCGCGGTGTCGTGGGTCGCGGGAAGCGGCGAGAGTCCGAGCCCCGACCCCGTCGCCTGCGGGCCTTTCGCCGCGCCGGTGCCCGGTTTGTCGCCGTAGCACGCCAGCGCCGAGCCGAGAGTGACGGCCAGGAAAAAGGCGGCGAGACGGTTGGAAGCGAGCGACTTCAGCGACATGGGAATCGGGATGGGGAGTGATTGGCAGGCGAGGCGACAATAGCACGCACGACGGGCGCAGGCAAACAAATATGAGCAGTGATCCGCGCCGCGCCGCCACGCACCACGAACCAGTATATTCACGGGATGCCTGCGCTCCCGGATCGCGTGTTCGACAAGTCGCTCAAGCGCGGCGAGTTCGAGCGCGTCTACTACTTCCACGGGAATGACGATTTCCTCAAGGAACGCGCGGTGCGCGCGCTCGTCGCCGCGGCAGTAGACCCCGCGACGCGCGACTTCAACCTCGACATTCGCGCCGCCGCCGAGCTCGACGCCGAAACGCTCGGCAGCCTCCTCGGCACACCGCCGATGATGGCCGAGCGGCGCGCGGTGGTCGTGCGCGACGTAGCCGCGCTGAAGAAGGATGCGCGCGCGGTGCTCGATCGATATCTCGCATCCCCCGCGGCCGACGTCGTGCTCGCCCTGGTCGCGCCGGCGAGCGAGAAGGCGAAGGTCGACAAGGTGCTCGAGAATCGCGCCGCAACGGTGGAGTTCAAGCCGCTCAGCGGCGAGCGCGTGCCGAAGTGGATCACCCACCACGTCGAGAGCGTGCTCGGCGCCACGATCACCACCGAAGCCGCGGAGCTGCTGCAGCAGGCGGTGGGAAACGAACTTGCAGCGCTCGCCGCCGAGCTCGACAAGCTTGCGAGCTACGCCGGCGGCGGGACGATCGACGAGGATGCTGTCGCCGATGTCGTCGGCGTGCGCCGCGGCGAGACGCTCGGTGACTTCCTCGATCGCGTCGCCACGCGCGACGCGGCGGGCGCGCTCGCGCTGCTGCCCCACATTCTCTCGCAGCCGAAGACGAGTGCCGTCTCGATCGTGATGGCGCTGACCACGCAGATGCTCGCGATCGGTTGGGGGATCACGCGCAGTGGACGCGCGGACTACTTCGAGCTCCTCAAGAGCGGGAAGGCGTTCCCGATGCGTCCGTGGGGCGAGGCCGCGCGCGCGTGGAGCGCGGCCGAGCGGCACTGGAGCGACGACTCGATCGACGGCGCGCTCGACGCGCTCCTCTCCTGCGACATCGCGCTCAAGGAAACGCGCATCTCCTCCGACGCGCAGCTGCTCTCCACGCTCGTGCTAACGCTCTGCGGCGTTCGACGCTCCACCGATGCCGCGCGACTACTCCTCTCCGCCGTTCCGGCGTGACGCATCACCTTCGCAGGCTGCTCATGACCCGATATCTCGCTCCACTGGCCGCGCTCATCGTCAGCGCCGCGTCTCTCGCCGCGCAGAATGCTCCTCCGCTCGCGCCCGTCGCCGACTCGACACCGAGCGACACGCTCTTCCTTCGCGCGCAGCGGATGGCGGCCGAGGGGCATGGCGACGCGGCGCGCGCGCTCGTGCAGCACGAGATTGACGCGTCGACGGCGGGATCGCCACGCTACGTCGACGCGATCTACTGGCGCGCGGTGGTCGCGGCGACGGCGTCCGATGCGGAGAAGGATCTGCGGCGCATCATCATCGAGTTCCCGCTCTCGCCGCGCAATGAGGATGCACTCCTCCGGCTCGCGCAGCTCGAGATGACGCGCGGCGACAATGATCAGGCGCTCGCGCATCTGCAGCGGCTCGTGATCGATCATCCGACCAGCCCTTCGCGCGCCCGCGCGTCGTTCTGGATGGCGCGCGTGTACTTCGACAAGAATCAGACGTCGGCGGCGTGCCGCACTCTCGCGGACGCGGCGCACAACACGACGCCGGCGCAGGTGGAGCAGAAGAATCAGATCGACTTCTGGATGCAGCGCTGTCACGGCAACGACACATCGGCGGTGGCATCATCGGCGCCAGTACCTGCGACCATAGCACAGACGCCAGTACCGACTACGCCGGTTGACGCTGCTCCCGTACCGCCGGCGCCCCAACCGCGCGAGACGGAGCCTGTCCCTCCCCCGTCGCCGCCGCCCGTCGTCGCACCTCCGCGAGCGAACACCACGATGTCGACGAAGACGACGACCACCGCGGTCAAGACGACCACCGTTGCTCCGCATAGGTCATCGGGGCCGACGAGGTACACCGTGCAGGTCGCCGCCTACGACACGCGCAATGCCGCCGTCCAGCTGCAGCACAACCTCATCGCGAAGGGGCTCGAGGCGCGCATCGTCGGCACCGCGAAGCCGTTCCGCGTGCGCGTCGGCTACTACGACACTCGGGCGAAGGCCGAAGCGGCGGCGGCGCAGCTCAAGGCGAAGCAGCTCACCGTGTACGTCACGGAGGCCGAAGCGCGGTGAGCCGTGAAACGCCGTTGATGGAGCACTGGCGCGAGATGAAGTCGCGCAATCCCGGCGCCATTCTACTCTACCGGCTCGGCGAGTTCTACGAGACGTTCTACGAGGATGCGGAGATCGCGTCGCGCGTCCTCGGCCTCACGCTCACGTCGCGCAACAACGGCGCCGCGGCGGATGTCCCACTCGCCGGTGTGCCGGCGAAGGCGATGAGCGGCTATCTGCGCCAGCTCGTATCGCAAGGCTATCGCGTCGCGATCTGCGAGCAGATGGAGGACGCGAAAAACGCAAAGGGCGCCACCGTACGGCGCGAGGTCGTCGAGACGATCACGCCGGGCGCCGCGTTCGCGGACGACCTGCTCGATCACGCGCGGAACAACTTCCTCTGCGCGCTACTCCTCGCCGGTGAGCGCGCGGGCATCGCGGCGGCGGATCTCTCCACCGGCGAGCTCCGCCTGATAGTCTGCGACGCCGCGGACCTCGAGCCGTTCCTTGCGCGGCTCGCGCCGAGCGAGATGGTCCTGGTGCGAGGAGAGAATGCGCCGGCGCCGCGCGGGCCAACGGGAGAGGGGCCGCTCGTCACGGAGCGCGAGAAATGGGAGTTCGATCCCGCGCTCGCTGCGGACGCGCTCCGTGCCCAGTTCGGCGTCGCATCACTCGAGGCGTTCGGCATCGGCGCCAATGATGCTCCGGCGGTGGGTGCCGCTGGTGCACTCCTCCGTTATCTGCACGAGCTCCAGCCGCAAGGGATTCCGCATCTCGCGCGCCCAGTAATCGAGCGCGCGGGAAGCGCGATGCCCCTGGATGAGATGACGCGCCGCAACCTCGAGCTTGTCGAGTCGCTTCGCGGCGGAGATCGAAGTGGCACACTGATCGACGTGCTCGATCGCACGGCGACGCCGATGGGCGCGCGGTTGCTCCGCTCCTGGATCCTCACACCGCTCACGGAGCGCGAGCCGATCGACGCACGCCTCGATGCCGTTGGTGCGCTCCTCGGAGATGCGCTCGCGCGCGAGACGCTCCGCACCGCCTTGGATGGCGTGCGCGATGTCGAGCGCCTGGCGAGTAAGGCTGCCGCGGGCCGGGCCACTCCGCGCGAGCTCGGCGCGCTCGGCGCATCGCTGGCGCGGCTGCCGGCGGTGTCCGCCGCTGCACGGCGCGTGGGCGACGCCGGCGTGGTGAAGGAGCTGCTCGCGAAGTGGGACGACTGTGCGGAGCTGAGCGCGCATCTCGCGCTCGGGCTCGTCGATCGTCCGCCGATCGCGATCGGAGAAGAGGAAGCGATTCGCGCAGGCTTCGATGCTGAGCTCGACGAGATGCGCGCGCTGCAGCGAGGAGGGCGCGACGCGATCGCGCGCATCCAGACGGCCGAACGTGCGCGCACAGGGATCGCGTCACTCAAGGTCGGATACAACAAGGTGTTCGGTTACTTCATCGAAATCACCAACGCCAACAAGGAGCACGTGCCGGCGGACTACCAGCGCCGGCAGACGCTCTCGGGCGCCGAGCGCTATGTGACGCCGGAGCTCAAGGAGTACGAGGAGAAAGTGCTCACCGCTGGCGAGCGCATCGAGCTTCGCGAGCGCACGCTGTTCGAGACGATGCGCGCGCTCGCGGGTGCGGCGATCGGGCGGCTCCAGTGCGCGGCGTCGATCCTCGCGCAGCTCGACGTGCTCGCATCGCTCGCGGAAGTCGCGGCGCGCGAAGGCTACGCGCGTCCGGAAATCGGCGACGATTACGCGCTCGATATCGTCGGCGGCCGGCATCCAGTGGTCGAGCGTATGATGCCGCGCGACAAGTTCATCCCCAACGACGTCTCGCTCACGAGCGATGCGCGCATGATCATCCTCACGGGTCCGAACATGGCTGGCAAGTCGACGATCCTCAGGCAGGTCGGCCTGATCGTGCTGATGGCGCAGATCGGGAGCTTCGTCCCCGCGACGCGCGCGAGGATCGGCATCGTCGATCGCGTCTTCACGCGCGTCGGGGCGAGCGACAATCTCGTGCGTGGTCAATCGACGTTCATGGTAGAGATGTCGGAGACGAGCGCGATCCTCCACACCGCCACCCGCCGCAGCCTCGTGCTGCTCGACGAGATCGGCCGTGGCACGTCGACTTACGACGGTGTCTCGATCGCGTGGGCGGTGAGCGAGCATCTGCATGATGCGATCGGCTGCAAGACGGTATTCGCCACGCACTATCACGAGCTGACGCAGCTGGCCGAGGAGCGCGACGCGATCCGGAACTTCACGGTGGCGGTGCGCGAGGTGGGCGACGAGGTGCTCTTCCTCCACACGCTGATCGCCGGCGGCGCGGATCGATCGTACGGCATCGAAGTGGGACGGCTCGCCGGACTTCCAGGATCAGTGGTGAGTCGCGCGCGCGTGATGCTCAAGCTGCTCGAGGCGGAGCACCACGTCGTACAGCCCGGCGCGCTCTCGCGCGATGCCCCGCCGGCGACCGAGCAGCTCGCGCTGTTTGCGAGCCTGCCGCATCCGGTGGTGGAGAAACTTCGCGGAGTGGACCTCGACAATCTCACTCCGCTCAAGGCGCTGCAGCTCCTGGCTGATCTGCAGCGGGACGCCAACGGCTGAGCCGCCGGCTCACTCCATCGCGAACTCGCGCGAGAACGCGACG
>JBDTXL010000552.1:0-1997 GCA_040006195.1 Gemmatimonadota bacterium
CGGTCGTGAGTCGCGTCTATCCGCACACGCCGGCCGAGGCGGGCGGCGTGCACGATGGCGATCACATCGTCGCGGTCGAAAGTCAGGCGGTCCATGGCTGGAAGCTGCCGCAGGTCACCGATGCCCTCAAGGGAAGTCCGGGAACGCAGGTGAACGTCACCTTCTCGCGTCCGGGTGTCACTGCACCGATCACGCTCAAGCTGACCCGCGCCGTGATCCACATCCCCGCGGTGCCGTACACGATTCTCCTCGACGGCAAGATCGGCTACCTGCCGCTCCTCCAGTTCAACGAGACATCGGGCGACGAATTCGAGCACGCAGTGCAGACGCTCACGAAAGAAGGCGCGCGCGGCATCGTCATCGATCTTCGCGGCAACGGCGGCGGCATCGTCGATCAGGCGATCGACATCAGCAACCTCTTCTTGAAGGACGGCGCGGAGATCGCGACGGTGCGCGCTCGCAGTGGCGAGGTGCAGCGCTACGCGGCGCGCGGAACACCGCTGGCCCCGACGCTGCCGCTGGTCGTGCTCACCGATGGCTACACCGCCTCGGCGAGCGAGATCGTCGCCGGCGCGCTGCAGGATCACGATCGCGCGCTGGTGGTCGGCACGACGTCGTTCGGAAAGGGACTGGTTCAGTCGCTCTTCACGCTCGACGGCGGATGGGCGCTCAAGCTGACGACCGCGAAGTGGTATACGCCAAGCGGGCGCTCGATTCAGAAGGAGCGGAAGGTCGTCGATGGGAAGCTCGTGGAGGAGCCCGACTCGCTGGAGACAGATACGGTCAAGAAGAATCGTCCCCAGTTCAAGAGCGACGCAGGTCGCGTGATTTACGGTGGCGGTGCGATCACACCGGACGTCGTCGTGCAGCCCGACACGCTGGATGCTCCCGAGCAGCTGTTCCTCAAGGCGATCACGCCGAAGTCGCAGGAGTTTTACATCACGCTGTACAACTATTCGATGGAGCTCAAGGAAAAGGTTCGCCTGGACTTCGTGGTCGCACCCGAGTGGCGCGCCGAGCTCTATCGGCGAGTGACGGCGGCTGGCGTCACGATCGATCCCAAGCTCTATACCGAAGCTGCGCCCGAAGTGGATCGCGTGCTCGGCGATCGAGTCGCGCGCTTCGCGTTCGGAGACTCGACGGCCAAGCGTCGCGAGCTCGCGGACGACAATCAGCTCGTGCGCGCCGTCGAGCTACTGCGAAAGGGTTCGACGCAGCAGGACCTGTTCACGCTGGCGCAGCACGAGCCGCCGAGCGGAACGCGGTGACCAAATAGTCTCTCCCGCCGTGCGCTCACTGCTCGCCATCTCGCTGCTCGTCCTCGCACCCGCTGCGCTTCGCGGCCAGGCGAAGACGATCGCGCGCTATGGATTCGTCGATGGCGCGGTGGCCATCGATGTGCGCCCGGGCGGGATCATTGCCATCGCGGGCGCGCAGGGCGACAGCGCCGCGACCGTCGTCTTCCGCGCGAGCGATGCGCGCGCGTGGACGGACTCGACGCGCCGGTTCGTGACGCGCGCTGCGCCGAAGAAGGCGACAGTGGTCGTGTTGCAGCGCAGCATGATGGAGGAGTCTGCGGGCAGCGGAGCCGCGGTGAGCTTTCTGCGCCGCGCCGCATCCGACACGACGACGTTCGAGCTGCTTTTCTCGACGCGCGGCTTCGGAAAATTCTCGCTGGCGCTCGAGCGCAGGGAGGCGATGCTCTTCTTCGCGTCGATGAAGCGCGCGGTCGACGCGACGAAGCCGTCGCCCGCTGCAAAGGTCACCGCGAAGCCGAAGCCGAAGAAGGCGCCCTAGCGCCGCCAGCCGATCATCCGATCGGCTCTCCACTGCGAAGGTTCGGCGCGGTCGGAATCTGCGGCTACCGTCGCGATGTCCGCGACGTCGGCGCGCACATCAGCGAGAATCGCGATCGGCGGCGTGTAGCCATCGGCGCGCTCGTGCAGCCAGTTGGAGAGCACGATCACGTAGAGCCCGCGATCGGGATCGATCCAGAG
>JBDTXL010000553.1:0-15091 GCA_040006195.1 Gemmatimonadota bacterium
GCTCGTATCTGCTCATCGGCTTCTGGTTCAGCGAGAAGGCGAACGCCGACGCCGGAAAGAAGGCGTTCATCGTCAACCGCATCGGCGATTTCGGCTTTCTGATCGCGATGTTCCTCCTGTTCGCGAATCTCGGGACGCTCGACTTCACGAGTGTGGCCGCGGCTGCGCCGACGCTCGGCTATAACAGCGCGCTGGTCACGACGATCTGCCTCTTCTTCTTTCTCGGTTGCGCCGGCAAGAGCGCGCAGCTCCCGCTTTATGTGTGGCTACCGGATGCCATGGCGGGTCCGACTCCCGTCTCGGCCCTCATCCACGCTGCGACGATGGTCACCGCCGGCGTCTATCTCATAGCTCGAAGCGGCGTCCTCTTCGCGATGTCGCCCACCGCGTGCATCACAGTGGCAGTGGTCGGGACGCTCACGGCGGTCTTCGCCGCGACGATCGGCCTCAAGCAGTGGGACATCAAGAAGGTCCTCGCGTACTCCACGATCTCCCAGCTCGGCTACATGTTCATGGGCGTGGGCACAGGTGCGTATGCGGCCGGCATGTTCCATCTGATCACGCACGCGTTCTTCAAGGCGCTTCTGTTCCTCGGCTCGGGCTCGGTGATCTACGCGATGCACGCGGCGTATCATCACACAGGGAGCCACGAAGATGCGCAGGACATGCGCAACATGGGCGGCCTCAGGAAGTACATGCCGGTGACGTTCGTGCTGATGTGGATCGCGACCCTCGCAATCGCTGGCGTGCCGCCCTTCTCGGGATTCTTCTCGAAGGACGGAATCCTCGGTGCCGTCTTCGCACGCGCGCAGCACGGGGCGCTGTCCGAGGCGACGTGGCTCGGCATGCCTGGGAGCGCGGTGCTCTACGTTCTATATGGTTTGGGGCTCGTCACCGCCTTCCTCACCGCGATCTACATGACACGGATGATGCTCTACACCTTCCATGGTCCGAATCGCACCGGTGAGGCGGAGCAGGCACACTTGCACGAGCCGCCGTGGTCCATGACGGGGCCGCTCGTGGTGCTCGGCGTGTTGAGCGCGGTAGGCGGCTGGCTGAATCTCCCCGCCGCGATTCCGCTCGGACCGATCGGCGTGCTCGAGAAGTGGCTCGAGCCGGTGGTTGGCGCGGCGACGGTGGCCGTCGGCGGAGCGGTGGGTGAAGAGGTGACGAACACCGAATATGGTCTGATCGGCGCTGCGGTGGCCATCGCGATCCTCGGCATTGTGGTCGCCGTCGCGAAGCTCAAGCCCGCGGCCCTCGTGCCCAAGCGCGATGCGCTTCCGTCGCACGGCTTCGAGCAGGTGCTCGAGCACAAGTACTACGTCGACGAGATCTACGACGATACGATCGTCAAGCCGCTCGTCTCCGGCTCGCGCAACATTCTCTGGACCGGCATCGACCGCGGGATCATCGACAATCTGTTCGTGAACGGCTCCGCGGTGCTCACGCGCGGAGTGGGCTGGGTGGGCTCGCAGCTGCAGTCCGGGGAGACAGGCGCTTACGCGTGGGCGATCGCGATCGGTGCGCTCGCGGTTCTTGGCGCTTTCACCTTCCGCTGACCCATGCCAGACTTTCTGGTTCAGATCGACTACAATGCCTGGATTCTGCCGGCGTTGCTACTCATACCGCTGGTCGGCGCACTCTTTCTGCTCGTGACCGGCTCGCTCTCGAGCGACGACGGCACGCTCGAAGGCGCGCCCTCCGCGCGCATGGTCGCGCTCCTCGTCTTCGTGCTCGAGTTCGTCGTCTCGATGGGACTCTGGTGGTCGTACGATCCCGCCGGTTCGCGCTGGCAGGCGACCTACGATCACTGGTGGATCATTCCGTGGAACGCGCGCCTGTCGCTCGGCATCGACGGCATATCGCTCATGATGGTGCTCCTCACCACCGTGATCATGCCGCTCGCCGTCCTCGGGAGCTGGACGTCGATTCGCTCGAAGGTGCGCAGCTACTACGCGCTGATGATGGTGCTCACCACCGGGATGCTCGGCGTCTTCGTCTCGCGCGACATGCTCCTCTTCTACGTCATGTGGGAGATCATGCTCGTGCCGATGTACTTCATCATCGGTATCTGGGGCGGGGAGCGACGAATCTATGCGAGCCTCAAGTTCTTCGTCTACACGATGGCCGGCTCGCTGCTGATGCTCGTCGGCATTCTGTACCTCTGGAATGCCTCGTCCGTTGGCGGAAGCCCCGCGACGTTCGACTATGACCAGCTGCTCACCATCGCGCACACGCACAAGGCCGCGCTCTGGCTCTTCGGCGCCTTCTTCCTCGCGTTCGCGGTGAAGGTGCCGATGTTCCCGTTCCACACGTGGCTTCCCGATGCGCACGTCGAGGCGCCGACCGCCGGCTCCGTGATCCTGGCGGCGATCATGCTCAAAATGGGGACGTACGGCTTCCTACGTTTTGCTATGCCGCTCTTCCCATCGGCGGCGATGACGCCGTGGGTGCGGACGACGATTCTGACGCTCGCAGTCATCGGCATCATCTACGGCGCGCTCGTCGCCATGGTGCAGCCGGATTTCAAGAAGCTCGTCGCCTACTCCTCCGTGAGCCATCTCGGCTTCGTCATGCTCGGCATCTTCGCGCTCACGCTGCAGAGCGTGCAGGGCGCACTCATGGTCATGATCAGCCACGGCATCTCGACCGGCGCGCTCTTCCTGCTCATCGGCATGATCTACGAGCGGCGACACACCCGCCTCATCGAAGCATACGGTGGGATCGCTCGCGTCGTCCCGCTCTTCTCCACGCTTCTCGTCATCGTTTCGCTCAGCAGCATTGGACTTCCGTCGACCAACGGTTTCGTCGGCGAGTTCCTCGTGCTGATCGGCTCGTTCCGCACGCATCCGTTCTTCGCTTTCTTCGCCACCACCGGCGTCATCTTCGCCGCGGCGTATCTTCTCTGGGCCATTCAGCGCATTCTCTTCAATGCGCTCGACAAGCCGGAGAATGAGCACATCACCGATCTCAATGCGCGTGAGCTCACCATGATGGGCGTGCTCGTCGCCGCGATCTTCTGGATCGGAATTTATCCGCAGCCGATCCTGAGGCGCATGGAGCCGTCCGCGGCGCTCTTCGTACGAACCGTGACCACCGGCCAGGCGAACGTTCGCACTGCTGCGCGGGGTGATCGCTGATGTATTTCGATCTTCTCATTCCGTCGCAGCTCGCCGGCGCGCTGATTCCCGATCTGATTCTGATAATCGGAGCGATGCTCCTGCTTCTGGTCGCGGTATGGGGTCCGGAGACGATGGCCCGCGCGCGACTCACCGGAATGCTCGCGATCGGCATTTGCTTGGCTACCTTCGCCGCCGTCGTCTGGCTCTGGCACGGGCAGGCAACGGCGAGCGCCGGCATCATCGCCGTCGACGCCTTCCGCTGGGCGACGGACTGTATCATTTTGGCAGCGACGATCATCGCCGCGACGCTCATGATCGACTACAGCGAGCGCGAACAGCTCGTCTCCGCCGAATCGTACGTGCTCCTTCTGCTCGCCGCCGGCGGCATGATGCTGCTGGCAGCGTCACGCGATCTCATCATCGTCTTCCTCGGCATCGAGTTGATGTCGATCGCGAGCTACGTTCTCTGCGGGCTCGACCGGCGCAGCAGCCGAGGCGCAGAAGCGGCGCTCAAGTACTTCCTGCTTGGCGCATTCTCCACGGGCTTTCTGCTCTACGGCATCGCGCTCGTGTATGGCGCCACCGGCTCAACGGACATCGGAACGATCGGCTCCATGGTCACCGGCGCCAACTTCAACAATCCATTACTGCTCGCCGGCATCGGAATGCTGATCGTCGGCTTCTGCTTCAAGATCGCAGCGTTCCCATTTCACATGTGGGCTCCCGACGTCTACGAAGGCGCAGCGACTCCGATCACCGCGTTCATGGCCGCCGCGGTGAAGGCCGCGGCCTTTGCAGCGTTTCTGCGCGTCTGGATCGAGGCGTTTCCCGGCGCGACTGCCGCCTGGATGCACCCGCTGCAGTGGCTCGCCGTCCTCACGATGGTCGGCGGAAACGTGATCGCGCTTCAGCAGAAGAGCATGAAGCGCATGCTCGCGTATTCGAGCATCGCGCACGCCGGCTATCTCCTCGTGACCGTCGTCGTCGCCAACGCGCTCGGCGCCTCCGCGTTCCTCTTCTATCTCGTCGCCTACACGCTGGCGACGATGGGCGCCTTCGCCGTGGTCATCGCCCTCGGCGAGCCCGGTGAGCGGAACCAGCAGATTGCCGACTATGCGGGACTCTGGAACGTCGAACCGTGGCTTGCTGCGGCGATGGCGGTATTCATGATGGCGCTCCTCGGCTTTCCGATCGCGGGCGGTATGGGCTTTTTCGCCAAATTCTACGTGATCGATGCCGCCCTGCATGCGCCGCATCCGCAAACGGCGCTCGCCGTGATCCTCGTGATCGCGAGCGTGATCTCCGCCGGCTACTACCTCGGCGTCGTTCTCGTCATGTTCATGAAGCCGCGCCCTGCCGACGCACTCGTCGTTCGTCCGGTGCCGACGGGAACGTTCCTCGTGATCTATCTCTCCGCTTTCACGCTTCTGCTGTTCGGCATCCTTCCGAACGGATTCGCTGGACTCGCGCGCGAGAGCGTGCCAATCAGTATGGTAAGTTCACCGGCGAGAGCACCGGTGGCGGCCGCGGCCAGTCGATGACCACCCGAGGCCGCCCACGCGGCCTCGCATCGTATCGAGGAACGAGATGACGCTCAGCAGGGAAATCTTTCGGCAGTATGACGTACGCGGCATCGTCGGCCGCGATCTCACGGCGGATACGGCGTACGCGCTCGGCCGAGCGTACGCCGCGTATCTGAAGGGGAGAAACGTGACGGGCTCGGTGGCAGTCGGCCGCGATAATCGGCCGAGTGGAGGCGAGCTCCGTGATGCACTCGTGCGCGGGCTCACCGAGTGCGGGCTAAATGTCGTCAACGTTGGACAGGTCCCGACGCCGCTGCTCTACTGGGCGCTCAATCACGTCGATGTCGCCGGCGGCATCCAGGTGACGGGCTCGCACAATCCGCCCGAGTACAATGGATTCAAGCTTTCGCTCGGCACCGAATCGATTCACGGAGAAGAGATCCAGAAGCTCTACGCGCTCGCGGTCGCAGGCGTGTTTCCCTCTGGGAAGGGCACGGTGCGCACGCAGTCGATCATCGACAGCTATGTTGAGGACATCGTCGCCCGTACGGGGAAGCTCGGCCGTCGTCTCAAGGTCGTCGTCGACTGCGGCAATGGCGTGGGCGCGCTGGTCGCGCCTCAGCTGTTCGATGCACTCGACGTCGAGTGGACGGGACTGTTCTGCGAGAGCGATGGCACGTTCCCGAATCATCACCCGGATCCGACGGTCGTCGAAAATCTCCAGGACCTGATCAACGCGGTTCGCGACACAGGCGCCGACCTGGGCGTCGGCTTCGATGGCGATGCCGATCGCATTGGGGTCGTCGACGCCGATGGGAACATCGTGTGGGGCGACCACGTCCTCATTCTGTATGCGCGCGATGTGCTCGAGCGCACGGGCCCCGGGCAGCCGATCGTCTTCGACGTGAAGTGCTCGCAGGCGCTTCCCGATGAGATCCTCAAGGCGAAGGGCGTCCCCGTGATGTGGAAGACCGGACACTCGCTGATGAAGGACAAGATGCACGAGCTCCACGCGCCGGTCGGCGGCGAGATGTCGGGGCACATGTTCTTCACCGAAGGCTTCTACGGCCACGACGATGCGCTCTACGGCGCCGCTCGACTCATCCGCATCGTCGCGGCCTCCGGGAAGTCGCTTGCCGGAATGCTCTCCGACGTTCCGAAGTTCGTGTCGACGCCGGAGCTGCGCGTCGACGTCGAGGAGGCGCGCAAGTTCGGGATCGTCGAAAATGCGATCGCCCATTTCAGAAAGACGCACGAGGTCATCGATGTCGATGGCGCGCGCGTGCTGTTCGGCGATGGATGGGGGCTGATCCGGGCGTCGAATACGCAGCCCGTGCTCGTGACGCGTTACGAGGCGCGCACGGATGCGCGGCTCGCCGAGATCCGCGGCGAGATGGAGCAGTGGCTGCGCTCGCAGGGCGTTTCGCCTTAATGTCATCGGGCTAGTGTGAGCATCCCCATCCGCTGGCGCCGCTGGCCCGTCATCGCGCTCGCGGTCGTCGCGGCGCTGCTCGTGCTCGGGCGCGTGGGCGCGGCGATCGTCGCCGACTATCTGTGGTACGAAGCGATGGGAGCCGCGGCGCTCTGGCGCGAGCGTGCGTTGCTCATGATCGTCATTTGCGCGGGATCCGCTCTCGTTGCCGCCGCGATCCTCTTCGTGAATCTCTACGTCGTGCGGCAGAGCGTAGTCTCACTCGTGCTGCCACGCCGCGTCGCGAACATCGAGATCGGTGAAGAGGTGCCCGGGCACTACCTCGTTGGCGCAGCGCTGGCCATCTCGCTGGTGCTCGGATGGTGGCTCTCGCTCCCAGCCGAGAGCTGGCGGTTGTTCTCGCTACTCCGTCACGGGCTCCCGTTCGGAGAGATCGATCCGTACATGGATGTGGATATCGGCTTCTACGTGTACTGGCTGCCGATCGAGAGCATGCTCTACTATCGCACGCTCACGACGGTTCTCTTCGCGACGGTCGTCGTGATCTTCTTCTACGCGCTCACGCCGAGCCTGCGCTGGGATCGCGGTGCGCTCTATGTATCGCACTACGTTCGCCGCCATCTCACGGCACTCGGCGCCGTGCTGTTGCTGCTACTCGCGTGGAGCTATCGCCTCGATATCTATGAGGCGCTGCTCTTCGGCTCCGGCCCAGACGGTGCATTCTCGTTCTCCGACCACCGCACCATCATCCCGATCAGCATCTGGCTGGCCTATCTCACAGCGGGTACGGCGCTCGTCGTTTTCTACTTCGGCTGGATCGGACAGGTTCGCGCAGCCACGATGACGCTCATCGCGGTGCTGCTGATCTCCGTATTGCTGCGGCACGTCACGCCGGTGTTCATGCGCCGCTACGTCGCCGCGGGCGCCGAGTCCGCGCGCGAGCAGGGATATCTCTCGACCCGCGCCGAGTACACTCGTCGTGCCTACGCACTGCAGCGCATCGATCAAGACAGCGCGTTCGCACTTCCGGTACATGCGAGCGATGTGGCGACGGACGTCTCGGTCTGGGATCCCACCGCGCTCATGCACGCGCTCGGCCGGCGCGCCGCAGGCCCGTCCGCGCCCGGCACCATTCAGTGGTCCACGTCGCCCGACGGGCTTCGCGCGACCGTGGTCGAGCGCCCGGTCGGCGGTGACATCGATGGCGAGCGCGCCGACTGGTCGATGACGCGGCTCTTCGCGTCGCGCGTCGAGAACGACGGCGCGATCGCTCGCGTGCCCGCGAGTCGGAGCGCTCGCGAGCCCGAGCAGATCGGCCCCGTGCTCGTCGCCGACTCGCTCACCGGCTATCGCGTCGTATCGGATTCGGTGGGGGTGATCGCGGCGCCGGCGCTCGACGGCACGCTGCCGCGCGTGGCGTTCGCGTGGGCGCTGCAGAACTTCCGGCTTCTTACCGGCGAGCTTCCGCGTCCCGTATCGCGCATCGTCACGCATCGTGACCTTCGCGATCGGCTCGATGCCGTCGCGCCCTACTTCCTGCAGGGAAGCGGGATCACGCCGATCGTCGTCGCGGACAGTCTCTACTGGGCAATCGACCTCTACTCCGCATCGAACAGCTATCCGCTCAGCGAGCGCGACTCGGTTTTCAACACGAGCGTCGTCAACGTCACCTACCTTCAGCATGCCGGCGTGGGCGTCGCCAACGCGCTCACTGGCGCCGTCTGGGTCGTCGCCGATTCGGCGAAGGATCCAATTTCCGAGAGCTGGTTCGAGGCTTTCCCCTCGCTCGTCGTCGCGCGCAGCGCGCTTCCGCCGGGCGTCGCGAACGCGCTCCCGCCGCCAGTCGATGCGGCGCGCGTGCAGGGGCACAAGCTCGCGAGCTTCGGCCTTCGCGGTGAGGTCGAGCCTCACGGGCACATGCTCGCCGAGGAAGCCGGCTCCGACACATCGTTGTCCAGCGAGAGCGCGCTGTTCGCACTACCAGGCACCGACGCGCTGCAGTGGAGCGGGGTCGTGGTGGATCCCAACGAGCATCCCGTTGGCGTACTCCTCGCCTCGGGAGGCGCGGAGCCCGCTGTTCACTGGGTGCTGCTCAGACATCCGGGTGCGCGCTGGAGCACTATTGCCCAGCAGCTCCGTCGCTCGCTGGATACCACCGTCTCGGCGCCGCGCGACGCGCACGCGGTGCACGGGCGCGTCCGCATGATCCCGCTCGCCGGCGGCCAGTTGCTGTACGTGCAACCGCTTTACGGATGGCGCACCGATGGCGCGACGCTGCTCGCCGTCGCCGCAACGACAGACACCGTCGTTACGGCGGCGCACACGCTCGCCGACGCGCTCGGATCGCGTGGCGCGCCAACCGATCCCTCGGTTCCGATCGCCTCCGCCGACTTCCGCACGGCCGCCGAGCAGCTATATGAGAAGATGTCGGACGCGATGCGACGCGGAGACTGGGTCGCGTTCGGCCACGCCTACGATGCGCTCGGCGCTCTCCTCAACCGCTCGAACAAATGACAACTAACGGAGCAGAAACCGCCGTTATCGCACTCGGCGGAAACGCGCTCTCGCCGGCAGGTGAGCACTCGTCGATCGGTGATCAGTTCCGGCACACGCGCGCGAGCCTCGGCGCGATCGTCGATCTCGCGCTCGATGGCTGGGACATCTGCCTCGTTCACGGCAACGGCCCCCAGGTGGGCGATGAGCTCGTGCGCAACGAGCTCGCGCGATCTGAAGTCGCGCCCCTTCCGCTTGGCGTGCTCGTCGCGGCGACGGCCGGGTGGATCGGCTACATGGTCCAGCAGTCGCTCGAGAATGCGCTCCGTCTCGCCGGGTGTGATCGGGAGGTCGCGACCGTCATCACACAGGTACGCGTGCGCCATGACGATCCCGCGCTCACGGCGCCGACGAAGTTCATCGGCCACGAGATCCCCGAGGCGCGCGTGGCGGCGCTACTCGAACGCGGCGTGGCGGTGACGAAGGATGCGCGGGGCCGCTTCAGGCGAGTGGTCGGAAGTCCGGCCCCGCTCGCGGTGCACGAGGTGGGCGTGATCCGGCGACTCGTCCGGAGCGGCACGATCGTGATCGCCTGTGGTGGAGGTGGCGCGCCGATTTACTATGATGGCGATCGAGGGTGGGAAGGGATCGACGCCGTCGTCGACAAGGATCTCGCGGCCGCGGTCCTTGCGCGAGATTTAGGCGCGTCGCTGCTGATGATTCTCACGGACGTCGATGGCGTCTATCTCGACTACGGAAAGCCATCGCAGCGAATGCTGGACACGCTCACACTCGCCGAGGCGGCTCGTCTCGATGAGGCGGGCGCATTCGGAGCCGGGAGCATGGCGCCCAAGGTTCGCGCGGCCGCGGACTTCGTGCGACATACAGGTGGCCGGGCTATTATTACCGAGCTAGCGCGTGGCCGTGAAGCGGTGCGCGGCGCAGCCGGAACAACGATCATCGCGGAGAAGGCGTGAACATACATGAGTACCAGGCAAAGGAAATTCTTCGGCGCGAAGGTGTTCCGATTCCGCCGGGCGAGATCGCCACGACGGCGGCGCAGGTCGAGCAGATTGCGCGGCGACTCGGCGGCATGGTCGTGGTCAAGGCGCAGGTGCACGCCGGTGGGCGCGGGAAAGCGGGTGGAGTGAAGCTGGCGAAGACGCCGGCCGAAGCGGCGGAAGTCGGGAAGAACATTCTCGGCATGCAGATCAAGGGGCTGACGGTCGAGAAGGTGCTCGTCACCGCTGCCGCCGACATCGAGACCGAGGCGTACGTCGGCGTCATCATCGATCGCGCTTCGAAGCGCGCCGTGTTCATGGTGAGCCCCGCAGGCGGTATCGACATCGAGGAAGTCGCCGCGACCGATCCCGAGAAGATCATGCGCCTGCCCGTCGATCCTCGCTACGGCCTCCAGCCGTTCGAGGCGATGGAGATGGGCTTCTTCCTGTACAAGGACGTCGCCAAGGCCCGCGCAGCCGCTCGCATCATGGCGCAGCTCTACCGCGCCTTCATCGACAGCGGAGCCTCGCTCGCCGAGATCAATCCGCTCGTGACGACGCCGGACGGTGAGGTGATCGCAGTCGATGCCAAGATGGTGATCGATGACAACGAGCTCGATCGCCGCCCGGATATCGCCGCGCTGCGCGACGAGAGTGCCGAGGAGACGAGCGAGCTTCAGGCGCGGCGTGCGAATCTCACCTTCATCAAGCTCGATGGCGACGTCGGCTGCATCGTCAACGGCGCCGGCCTCGCGATGGCGACCATGGACCTCGTGAAGTATTACGGAGGCGAGCCTGCGAATTTCCTCGACATCGGCGGCTCGTCGAGTCCGGAGAAGGTCGTCAACGCGCTTCGCATCATCACCGCGGATTCCGGTGTCAAGGCGATCCTCTTCAACATCTTCGGCGGCATCACGCGCACCGATGACGTCGCGAACGGAATCGTAACGGCGACGAAGCAGAGCCCACTCACCGTACCCCTCGTGATTCGACTGACGGGGACCAACGAGGAAGTCGCATTGAAGATTCTCGCCGAGAACGGCTTCGCGGCGACGAGTGACATGGACGAAGCAGTCCAGAAAGTAGTCGCGCTGGCGAAGGGAGGTGCAAAATGAGCATCTACATCGACAAGACGAGCCGCGTCGTCATTCAGGGAATCACCGGACGCGATGGATCCTTCCACGCGCGGCAGATGCGCGAATACGGCACGAACGTCGTGTCCGGCGTCACGCCGGGGAAGGGCGGACAGAAGTTCGATGGCGAGGTCCCGATTTTCGACACCGTCGCCGACGCCGTCGCGCAAACGAAGGCGAATGTGTCCGTGATATACGTGCCGCCGCCGTTCGCCGCCGACGCGATGATGGAGGCAGCGGCCGCGGGCATCGCGCTGATCGTCTGCATCACGGAAGGCGTGCCTGTGCTCGACATGACGCGCGTCTATCCATACGTGAAGGACCACGGCGCGCGTCTCATCGGACCGAACTGTCCGGGGCTCATCACACCGGGTGAGTGCAAGGTCGGCATCATCCCCGGGCGCATCTGCACGCCCGGCTCCGTCGGCGTCGTGAGCCGTTCGGGCACGCTCACGTATGAGGTCGTCGACCAGCTCACGCGCGCCGGCATCGGGCAGTCGACCTGCGTCGGCATCGGCGGCGATCCGATCAACGGCACGAGCTTCATCGACGTGCTCGAGGCATTCGAGGCGGATCCCAAGACGAAGGCGATCGCAATGATGGGGGAGATCGGCGGCACGGATGAACAGGAGGCCGCGCTCTTCATTCACGACAAGATGAAGAAGCCCGTCGTCGGATTCATCGCAGGGCAGACGGCGCCGCCGGGACGCCGCATGGGGCACGCGGGCGCGATCATATCCGGTTCGGCCGGAACCGCCGCGGAAAAGATCGAGGCGTTCGAGAGGGCCGGAATGGGAGTCGCGCGCAGGCCCAAGGACTTCGTCGAGCTGCTGCGCGCGAGACTATGAAGCTGACGGAGCTGCTCAGAGTGGATCGTGTGCTGATCCCGCTCGAGCAGCGGACGCTCCCCGACGCGATCTGGGCGCTGGTCGAAACGCTCGCGGCATCAGGCGTCGTCGGTGAGCCCGAGTCCCTTCGCGCCCGCATCGCCGAGGCGCGCGGCGAGGATCTCGTCGTGCAGAGCGGGCGCGCGTACATCGCGCACTACCGCACCGAGAGTGCGCAGGATCTGGGCATCGCGGTCGGTGTCGCGGCGGAGGGGATCGCGCGCGATGTAAGCGAGGGCGAGCAGAACGTTGCGCAGTGTGCGCGCCTCGTCATCCTGGTGCTCGCGCCGCCGCGCATGGCCGGACGCTACCTCCAGACGCTCGGGGCCTTCACGCGCGTGCTCACGCGGCAGGTTGTCGTCGATCACATGCTCGCCGCGCGCACGGCCGCCGAGCTGATCTCCCTGCAGATGCTGCACGAGGTCGATCTCGCGCCACAGCTCTCGGTGCGCGAGCTCATGACCGAATCGCCGCGCTCCACGCACGCAGACACACTGTTGCGCGATGCGGCGCGCGATATGGTGCGCTCGGGAATCGGCGCGCTGCCCGTCATCGAAGCGGACGGACTCCTCGTCGGCATGCTGAGCGAACGCGAGCTGATGCGGCACATGCTGAGCCTCGCGTCGATCAACGGGTCGACGCCTCGACCGCAATCGGGCGTCGAGCGTGCGCGCCGAACCGTGCGCGACGTCATGACGCGTCAGGTGCTGTGCGTCTCCCCCGACCAGCCGTTGTCCGAAGTGGCTAGCTTAATGACCAACAAGGATGTCGACAGAGTGCCCGTGGTCCAGGAAGGGCGCCTCGTCGGATTTCTCACCCGTGGCGATATCGTCCGCAAACTCATTGGATCCTGACCATGCCTGATACTCATACGCTCACGATCGTAAAGCCCGACGCCTTCGCTTCGGCCAAGGCCGGCACGATCATCGCCCACCTCGAGGCCCAGGGCTTCAAGGTCTGCGCCGCCCGCGTCATGCACCTCACGCAGGCGCAAGCCGAGGAGTTTTACGGCGTTCATCGCGAGCGCCCATTCTTCGGCTCGCTGGTGTCGTTCATGACCTCTGGGCCGTGCATGCCGCTGGTGCTCGAGAAGGCGGACGCGGTTGCGTCGCTGCGCAAGGCGATCGGTGCGACGGATCCGAAGGAAGCGGAGCCGGGAACGGTGCGAGCGCTGTTCGCCGAGTCGAAGGAGCGGAACGCGATCCACGCCTCCGATTCCGACGAGAACGCGGCTCGCGAGTCGCGCTTCTTTTTCTCCGAGTCGGAGTTGCTCGCGGCGCACTAGCTCGGGACCGGCGTCACCGCGGCGCCGGGGCGGCGTCCGCCGCACGAGCCCCAGCACTATCCGTACGCGTTCCCTGAAACCGGTCGTAGCTGATCGATGTCGCGCGCCCAACTGCGTCTCTTCTGATCTCGATCGGCTCCCAGTACGCACGATCGATTGCGTGATCGCGATCGATCGGAATGACGGGCGATCGATCATGCGATGGCCATCGGAGATACATTTCTCCGTTCTCCATCTCGAAGGCGAGCGTCGCATTCGGCTGATAGAAGTCGGCGGGGAAGGTGAAGCGCTCGCCACTCAGCTTCAACGAGTCGGGAGAGAACCCGTATCTGCTCAGCACCGCTGGTGCATATGGTAAACCAAGCGCGATCGCGGCGACATCGAGGGCGATATCGGCGGTCGCGGAAGAGTAGATGTTGCTGAGCGCGACCACCGTGAGATCCTCGCGCGGCAGATGAATGACATATGATGCGAAGCCTGGTGACCGACCACTCATCGAGTACGCGAATTCGCCAAAGCGCTTGTTTGGCCGACGAAACCATCCGTAGCCGAAAGGGAAGCTCGCGCTGTCCACGATCGCCGCACGAGTGGCTTCCTGTAGATAATGCCCGTGGAAGAGCTGCTGCACCCAATGCGACTGATCAATCGCCGTTGATCGGACGGATGCATTTCCGCTCTTTGCCGACCAATGAATCGGCGTCGTCGCGGCGAGCTCGAACACGCCCTTCGGATCATGGCCGAGGGCGACCTCGGCCCCGCGAACGGGAGCATCGTCGTCGATGCTCGAGTGCGTCATCGCGAGCGGAGCGAAAACGAGGCGCTCAATAGCGCGGGCGAACGACTGACCGCTTTTCTTCTCGATGATGAGGGCTAGCAGATTGCTCGCTGAATGCTCCTCGTGTATGTACATGCTGCCCGGCGCAAAGCGCAGCGTATCACGGGCGATATAGCCGACGAGGGTGGCCGGAGTTTGGTGCGCCTGCAAAACCGCCGAGTAGTCTGCGCGCGAATTGATGTCGGAGAGCCCTGATCGCTGTTCGAGCAGGTTCCGAATCGTGATGAGGTCGCCGCCGCGCACATCGGGAACGATCGCCGCGACGCGCGTATCGAGCGTGAGCGCGCCGGAATCGATCAGGCGCATGATCGCCGCGGACGTGAATTGCGTCGAGATCGAGGCGATATGGAGCTCGGTCTCACGCGTCATCGGTATTCGCGCTTCTCGATCCGCCCACCCGAGACTCCGCTCGTAGAGGATGCGCCCTCCCCTCATCACGACGAGCTGTCCCGAGAAGTTGTTGGTCTCGACATATGGATGCACGTAGGCGTCGATCGCCGCCGACATCATCTCGTTCGGCAGCCTGCTCTGCGCGACCCCTCGGCCAGATGCGGAGGCGAAGCTCACGATTGCGGCTGCCGCAGCAACGCTCCAACGAGTGGGGAGCAAAGGCCTCCTAATTGTGGTGCGAGATTCTCCTATCCTAAGCCAAGTCGACTCGTTCGGTTAGCCGCTGCGACAGACTGCTGACCTTGATCTGCGTGAGCCTTCATCTCCTGCACAGCGGATGGGTCGGGCCTCGGATTACCACTCACAGGCGCGGCTTGCCGAGGGCGGCATCTTCAAGTAGATTCACAGGTTATGCTGTCTTTCGACATTCGCTCGCTCGAGGACCAGGCGGCTACGGTGAACGGCGCACTCGGCACCGACGATCCGATCTGGATCGATGGTGACATGCGCCCAGAAACCGCTGTGCGCGCGACCGGCCGCCTGTCCGTGGCCGGCCCTGGCCGCTACTACTGGAGCGGCGCGATCGAAGGTACGGCGACCGTGCCGTGCCGTCGTTGTCTCACCGAGACGACGGTGAAGGTGAACGAGAACGTGCACGTGCTTTACGCGGAAGACGGCGATGAGATCGACGACCCGGAGATTTACGTGCTCGAGAAGCGCGCGCGCACGCTCGACCTGCGCCCCGCCGTTCGCGAGCAGTGGATCCTCGCGGTTCCGCGCTTTCCCGTGTGCCAGGAAGACTGCAAGGGGCTCTGTCCGACCTGTGGTGCCGAGCTCAATGCGGGAGCATGCAGCTGCCCGCCTGCTGTAGATGCACGTTGGAGCGAGCTGCGCACGGCGCGTGGTACCGACGACTGATTCGCCACACTGAATTCAAGCACTGAACCTTTTTCTACCGACTGAGCACACATGGCCGTCCCAAAGCGC